>JAUZEM010000521.1 GCA_030839005.1 Actinomycetota bacterium
GGCGTTGCGTTCGGGGTCGTGTTCCTTTCGGTGGCTGCATGCTTATCGGCGATTCCTGCCCTCGCCTCGCCGGAGACCGATTACGCGAACGCCACCGCTCAGGCCGCGAAGATCCAAGTACAGATCGCGTCGAACAGTCGGCGCGCCGACATACTCGACGAGCAATACCTGATAGCCCAACGCGCGGTAACCGCCGCAAAGCGCAAGATCACTGCCACGCAACAGCAGATCTCCGTCATCGAAGCGCGCGCTCGCCGCTTGCGCGATCGGCTCGGGAGCCGCGCCGCGCTGCTCTACATCGGCGCCGGGAACCATGACCCGATCGGCATCAACGTGTCGAGCGTGCAGGACCTCGGATCGCGGGCTCAGTACGCAGACGCGGCCGCGGCGAAGGACGGGCATCTCCTCGACGACCTGAAGCGCGCCGACGCTCAGCTGAGCTCGCAACGCGACACCCTCGAAGGCCAGTTGGCCGCGGCGCAGGATCAGGAGCTGGCTGCGGAGGGCTCGCGCCGAGCGGTGGCGCAAATCAATGCCTCGATGCAGAAGTTGCTCGACTCGACGAGCGCCAACGTCAGAGTGCTCGTCGCGCAGATCGAGCAACAGGCCCTGGCCGCCGCCGCGGCCGCGGAGCGGGCGTGGCTGCAACGGCTCGCCGCAGAGCAGGCGTCACGCCGCGCCCACGCGCCTGACGGTGGCGCAACGGCACCGGTCCCCGGCGACGTCGGTGCCGCACCCGGCAACCTCCCGGCGCCGACGGTCGGGGCGCTCGCCGCGGTCGCGTATGCCCGAGCACAGCTCGGAAAACCCTACGTCTACGCCGCGGTCGGGCCGGATGCCTTCGACTGCTCCGGCCTGACGATGATGGCTTGGGCCCAGGGCGGAGTCTTGATGGAGCACGGTTCCCAGGCGCAATACAACGCGTTCCCGCACGTACCGCTCGATCAGCTCCAGCCGGGCGACCTCGTGTTCTTCGGAACGTCCGGGCCGGCGAACCACCACGTCGGCATCGTCGTCGGACCCGGCATCATGATCGACGCACCTCACACCGGCGCGTACGTCCAGCTCGTCAGTTACTTCCAACCCGACCTCGTCCTCATGGGCGCGCGCCCCTGACCACGGTCCGGCGGACGGCGCGCGTGCCTACAAATCAGCGTTGAGCCGGAGCGTCGCGATCTCGAAGGGCCGCAAGTGCAGCGCTCCCTCGAACGTTGTGACCGGTCGTCCGCGCAGGTCTACAACGAAGCCGCGCGCCGGGACGCCTTCGTGCTCCAGCGTCACCCGTCCGGCGTCGGGACCGGTGCGGAAAACGCGCACGACGAGCCCGCCCGGCACGCGATGAACCGCGGAGACCTCGGCGCCTTCGACGCGCAACGCCGCGCCGGCGCGGGGCCGGCTGCCCGGAAGCACCGAACCTGCGGCGAGGCGAGTCCGTTCGAAGGGGACCAGGAAGGCGTCGGCCACGCCGTAGCAATCGGCTGCCCGCCAGTCGCCGGTATGCGGTAATACCGCGTACTCGGCTCGTTGGGGTCCGAGCAGTTGCGGGCCTGCGAGCGGAACGGGCGGACCCGCCGGGTTCGGACGTAGTTGCGGCTCCGTGCGGGACAGGTAACCCACGGCGCGCAAGAGGGTGAGCGCGAGCGCGTGGCCGTCGGCGACGATCTCGTACTCGAGCAGACCGTCGTGGATCAGCGCGAGGCCGGCGGTGCCGTCGGACGCGTCGACGAACCGCCGCGACGGAAAGGTCGGCAGCCCGACCTCGTGCACGCCGCCTTCGGCAGTGAGCCCACGGTGCACGACGGCGAACGCGCATTCGGCGTCCGAGCCGTCGACCCGGGCCGGAAGGGGGAAGTGTGCCCGCAAACGGTGGTCGCGGGCGCGATTGTCGATCTCGTGCGCGACGCGCAGGAACCGTTCCTGCGGTCGCAGCTCCAGCGTGGTACGCACCAACGTGCGGACCGTCTCCTCGCTTCGCCGGCGGCACGAGCGCTCGTCGCCGATCGCGAACGCCGGCCACGTGTATACGGCCTCGATGTTGACCCGCGCCCGTACCGGCCCGGTTTCCCGGGTGTCGATGCGAATCTTGTCGGGCCGGTCGACGACGAGGTCGTCGTCGGGCGGGGAGTAGTTGTAGGTGTCGCCGCCGTCACCGTCGTCGACGAGCCGTCCGCATCCCGTGACGCGCGTCCCGTCGGCGGTTTCGATCGCGTACGTGCCGAGGGTCGGATCGACGGTTACCCGCAGGTACTCGTTGGACAGCTCGTTACCGTGGCTCGCCGCGGGGACGATGGCCCGTGCGGGCGCAGGTGCCGGGCCCTCGGCCGCGGTGAACGTCGACCAGCCGAAGCCGTGGATCTCACCGGTGTCGAACACGACGTGGCGCATGGGCGCGACCTGCAATCGCACGCGCATCGTGTGACCGGCCTCCCCGAGCGCAAGCATCTGCTCCTTCAACTCTGCCAGGTCGACGCGTTCGTCGGCGCCGCGCGCTTCGTGCAGGACGATGTCGTGCTGGTCGCCGGCGGGTTGCGTGTCCGACACCTCGTAGGCGTGGATCTGGCGGCCGGCGAACTCGGTGCCGCGCATCATGTCGAGCACCCACCGGACCTTCTGGCCGGTGACCATTGCTTGGAAGCCATCGCCTGCTTGGAAGCCCTCATCGCCGACCTCGTCGAGCAGTTGGGCCGCGTGGGGCTCGCCGTCGGCACCCAGGAAGTGACACGGGCCGGTCCCGGGCACGCGCACGTCGACGAGCCCGGAGCGCGCTCGGGAAGTCGGGTTCGCGACGACGGTCGCGCCCGCGGGCCCGCTGACGTGTCCGGCCAGCGCCCGCATCGCGTCGTGTGTGAGCCCGTCGCCGATCTGACGGGCTTCGTAGTAGCGAACCAGGACCTGGTCGACGACCTCGTCGCTGCTGCACGCGCACGACGAGTCGTGCGCGCTGTTCAACACGAGCTTGCGCCACGCGATCTCGGCCAGCGCGTGCGGGTACTGCCCGCTGGGCACGAACAGCGCGGAAAGAGGCTCGGCCCGGCGTTCGAGCGATCGCTCGGCCGCCGCGCACGCCCGGTGCACGTCGACGCGGTTCGACCCGACCCCCATCAGCAGGTTCGCCCGCGCGCCCGACCGCAGCTCGCCGGCGACGGTCACGAGCCCGTCGGTCGGCTGGTCGGCCAGGTACTCGGGCAACGACGTGACTGCGAACTCGTACTCGTCCTGGACCGAATTGGCCTCGGCGACGACGCGCCCCAGCCACGGCTGCGGCATCTGATGATCGGTCCCGTTCATGAGCAACATGTCGCGCAGGCGCGCCGGGCCCAGCTCGTGCTCGTAGTCGCGGGCGCGCAACACCAGCCGTTTGGCGTCGTCCGGAATGTCTCGGCCGTTGGAGTACGAACCGTATAGGTACTCGGCGCGCACGCGCGATCCGTCGGGCGCTTCCCACCAGAACGCGGTCTGCTCGACCACGGCGGGCACGCCGCGCCATACGACCGCGTGCTCGAAGCCCGCGAGGCGCAGCAGCTGGGGCATCTGGCCGACGTGGCCGAACATGTCGGGGAGGTAGCCGACATCCATGGCGCCGCCGAGCTCCGAGCCTCTCGCGAGGCCGAACTGCAGATCACGCACCATCGTCTCGCCCGACACCATGAACTCGTCCATGAGCACCATCCACGGGCCGATCGCGAGCCGGCCCGAGCTCGCGAGTCGCGCCAGTGCGGGCGCGGCCTCGGGGCGAACCGCGAGGTAATCGTCGAGCACCGCGGTCTGGCCGTCGAGCAGGAACCGTGAGTACGACAAGTCGGATTCGAGCATCGGCAGCAGCGCGTCGAGCAGCCGGACGAGGCGCAGGCGGAACGTCTGGAACGGCGAGTACCACTCGCGGTCCCAGTGCGTGTGCGGGACGATGGCGACGCGCGTAGGCATGATTTCGACGCTAGTAGCGCCCAGGCGGGTGGGGTGGCGGAGGCGAGCTCAGCCCGGGCTCCTCGCCCGCGATCCAGCGGTAGCCGATCCCCGGCTCGGTCAGGATGAGCCGCGGGTGGGCGGCGTCGTCGCCGAGCTTCTTGCGGAGCTGACCGACGTAGACGCGCAGGTAGTTGCTCTCGCTGCCGTAGCCCTGGCCCCACACCTCGCGTAGTAGGTACTCCTGCGTCAGCAGCTTGCCCGGGTGACCGACGAACAGCTCGAGGAGCGCGAGCTCGGTGCGCGTCAGGTGAACGGGGACGCCGTCGCGGGTCACTCGCCGGCGCGCGAGGTCGATCTCGACGCCGTCGACGCGCACGAGTGTGGGCGTCGGGCTCGATTGCGGAACGCGGCGCAGCGTCGCGCGGACGCGCGCGAGCAGCTCCTCGGTGTCGAACGGTTTCGTGACGTAGTCGTCGGCGCCGGCGTCGAGCGCTCGGATCTTCTCGGATTGATGATGGTGCGCGGTGAGGACGATGACCGGCATCGTGGAAAACGCTCGGACGCGTCGCAGCACCTCGAGGCCGTCGATGTCGGGGAGTCCCAGGTCGAGCACGAGGAGGTCGGGGGCGCCGCTGGAAGCCACGACGATCGCCTCCTCGCCCGTGGCGACGTCGAGAACGTCGAGATCACGGCTGCGCATCATCGTGCGGAGCGCGCGCCTCAGCGCGGGATCGTCCTCGACGAGCAGGATCGTGGTCACGCGGCCGGCGCCTCCCGCGGGAAGATACACACGAACGTGGCGCCCCCGCCCGGCGTGTCCTCGTAGCGCACCGAGCCTCCGTGCGCCACGACCAGCGCTCGAACGATTGCGAGACCGAGACCCGTGCCGCTGCGATCGGGCCGGGTCTCGGCGCTCTGAAACTCCTCGAAGATCCGATCGCGGGCTTCGGGTGGCACACCGGGCCCGTGATCGGCGACCCGCAGCTCGATCTCGTCGTCATCCCGGCGGCCCGCGTGGGCACCGACGACGATTTCCGAGCCCGGCGGTGCGAAGCGCAGCGCGTTCTCCAACAGGTTGAGCAGGATCTGCTCGGCCATCATGACGTCGAGCGACACCGGCGGCAGGTCGTCGTCGACATCGAGCCGAACCCGATGAGCACGCGCGATCGGTCGCAGCCGCCGCACGGCGTGCTGCACGAGATCGGCGATGTCGACGCGCTCGGGATCGATGTCGAGCGCACCCGCACGGATCCGGCTCAGCTCGAGTGTGTTGCGCACCAGGCGCTCGAGGCGTTCGGACTCGTCGGAGATCGTCTCGAGGAGCTCGCGCCGTTCCTCGGGCTCGATGCGCGACCATGACGCGAGCAGCGTGCCGGCCGCCGCTTTCACCGCCGTCAGCGGTGTACGCAGGTTGTGGCTGACCGCCGACAGAAATCCCGCGCGCTGGCGCCCGACCTCGGCGACGAGCCGCGCCTCGCGCACCTCCTCTTGGAGGCGCAGCCGGTCGACGCCGGCCGCGAGCCCGGCGACGAGTGCTTCGAGCAGCTCGCGGTCGGGAGGCGTGAGCGGCTGCGGCGCGCGCGCGAGCAAGGTGACGCCGGGGCCGTCGACGCGTACGTTCGCGTGGGCGGGCTCGTCGACCGCCGCGAGCGGTTGACCCGCCGTCAGGGTGCACGCTTCGAACGCGAAGAGCGCGGCGAGCGCGTCCGCCGCGCGGTGCAGCGCGTCGTCGACGTCGGCGCCCGTCAGCAACCGGTTCGTCAGGTCGAGACGCATCTTGGCCTCGGCCTCGCGCTGGAGTGCGGTGCGGCGCAGGGTCGACAAGCGTTGCACCGTCCAGCCGACCAGCGCGGCCGACGCCGCGAAGACGGCGAGCGCGACGACGTCGTCGGTCCGATGGATCTTGAAGGATCCCGTCGGCTCGGTGAAGAGCCAGTTCAAGGCCAGGAACCCGACGATCGCCGCCGCGATCCCCGACGGCACGCCGAGCGTGC
>JAUZEM010000400.1 GCA_030839005.1 Actinomycetota bacterium
AACATCCGCACGTATCGCTACATCGGCGCGGAGGCGCGGCGCATCGACGGCGGCTACGAATCGCTCGGCGACATGGGGTCGCTCGATGCCGACGGCTACCTGTACCTGAGCGACCGCCAGACCGACATGATCCTCGCCGGGGGCGCGAACATCTATCCCGCCGAGATCGAAGCCGCGCTCGACGAGCACGCGCGAGTGCGGTCGTGCGCGGTGATCGGCCTGCCCGACGACGATCTCGGCAACGTGGTGCACGCGATCGTGCAGACCGACGACGGGTCGCCGATCGACTTCGGCGAGTTGCGCGCCCACCTGGGCGAACGCCTGGTCCGTTACAAGATCCCCCGCACGTTCGAGTTCACGACCGAGCCGCTGCGCGACGACGCGGGCAAGCTCCGCCGCTCGGCGCTGCGGGCCGAACGCGTGGGCGGGCTAGACTAGAACGGCATTCTAGATTCGGAGGTGGCCATGGGTACCGTCGAGTTCGACGTGTTCGACGCCGACAACCACTACTACGAGGCGACGGACGCGTTCATCCGGCATCTCCCGAAGCACCGCTCGAAGTTGGTGCAGTGGGCCGAGGTCGATGGCAAGCAGCGGATGATCGTCGACAACAAGCTCTTTCGGTTCATCCCGAACCCGACGTTCGACCCCGTCGCGCGGCCCGGTTGTCTCGACGAGTACTTCCGCGGCAAGCAGGCCGGCGACGACATTCGCGCCGCGTTCGGCGAACTGGAGCCGATCAGTCCCGCGTATCGCGACCCGGCTGCCCGCGTCACACTCATGAATACGCAGGGTATGCAGGGTTGCTTCTTGTTCCCGACGCTCGGCGTGGGCGTCGAGGAAGCGATGCTGCACGACCCCGACGCGCTGCACGACGTGTTCCATGCGTTCAACGAGTGGATGCTCGACGATTGGACCTTCAACTACACCGGCCGCATCTACGCCGCGCCCTACATCGCGCTCCAGGACCCGCGCCGCGCCGAGCAGGAGGTCGAGTACGCGCTCGCGAACGGCGCGCACGTCGTGGTAATGCGCTCGGGGCCCGTGCGCGGCCCCGGCTTCTCCCGCAGCCCCGGCGATCGGATGTACGACCGCATGTGGGCGCGCCTCGCCGAGGCCGGCATCCTGGCCGCGTATCACTCGGGGGACGCGGGCTACAACCGCTATGCCGACGAGTGGGGAGGCGGCGGCGACTTCCAGGCCTTCCGCAACGACCCCTTCCGCAGCGTGACGGGTGGGCATCGCCCGATCTACGACACCGTGGCCGCGCTGGCGTGTCACGGCGTGCTCCGCCGGCATCCGAACCTGCGGGTCGCGACCATCGAGAGCGGCTCGGAATGGGTCGCACTCTTGTTGAAGGCATTGAAGAAGTCGTACGGCCAGCTGCCGGGTGCGTACGAGGGAGTCGATCCGGTCGAGCAGGTGCAGGAGCACGTGTGGGTCTCGCCTTACTACGAGGACGATCTCGACGAACTGCGCGACGAGCTCGGCGCGACCCAGATGATCTTCGGCTCCGACTATCCCCACGCGGAGGGCCTCGCCGATCCGAAGTCGTTCGTCGACGATCTCCCGAATTTCTCGGAGGAGGAGATCCGGCTCGTGATGCGCGAGAACGGGCTCGCGCTCTCGCAGCCCCGGACCTGACGTCCCTAATCTCGCTGACGCCCTGACGCGCTACTCGGGTTTCACCGCGACGACGAGGTCGCGCGTGATCGCATGGTCGACGCGATGTTCGAACGACCCGTCGCCCGTGCGCGGCTCGAGACCGTGTCGACCGAGCAGTTCGACGAGCTCGTCGCGCGCGAGCACTTTGGTGTTCCAGGACAATCCGATCGCGGCGCCGGGCTTCATTGCGCCGATCCAGCCGTCGAGCGCCGCGTCGAGGAGCGCTTCCGGACGTCGCGTGCGCGCATCGGGTCGGGTGCGACTGGCGTGCTGCACCCCGTACGGCAGATCGGCGATCACCGCATCGAAGACGGGTTTGCGGTAGTGGTCGCCGGCTTGGCGCGTATCGTCGTTCACGAGGCGTACGCGTTGTACGTCGTCAGCCTTGTACTCGTGCTTGTCGCGGGCGAAGACCACCTCGAGCCGTCGGCCGACGACCTTCCCGTCGCGTCGCAACGGCATCGTGTGGACCTGATGCTTGTAACGCTTGTCCTTCAGCCACGTGACGAAGAACGTGCGGTACGCGTCGTAGGCGACACGATCGATCTCGATGCCGTCGACGTCGAAGCCGTAGACGAGGCCTTGATTCAGCGACGTTCCGCGCCCGCACGCCGGGTCGAGCACGCGTAGCCGGCGCGTCGGCCAGTCAGCGGTGTGGGCCGACGCCGCGAGCGTCACGTTGAACAGCAACTTGGTGAACTGCTCGTTGGTCTTGCCCTTGTAACGCTGGATCGTCAGCAAATCGTCGTCGAGGTGCGCGACGGGAGCCAGGGCGACGGGAACGAGGCGCCCGTCGTCCTCGATCTGGAACAACGCGAAGGCGGACGACAGGTTGGAAAGGCGTGCGACGTCGTCGGTGGACATCGTCTCGGCGGCCGAGAAGCGCACGTAGTCGACACCGCCGATGACCGCCGGTTCCACGGCGTACAGCGAGCCGTTCAACACGCGCTCGTTGAGCACCGAAAGCTCGGCCTGGTTCAGCGCGGCCGCACCCTTGCTGTAGAGGCGATTTGCCGCGGGTCGGAGGAGCAGCGCGTACGCGGGCATCGCCGGTCAAGGTACTTCCGACGTCGGGAGCCGCCGGCGTGCGTAGGCTCGACGCGCGTGACCCGTCTCATCTTCCACATCACGACCGCGCCCGAGTGGGACGCCGCGCGCGGCATCGGCGAGTACCGCGCGCCCAGCCTGGAAACCGAAGGCTTCATCCACTGCTCGCTGCCGACCCAGGTGAACCACGTCGCGGACTGGTTCTACCGGGACGTTCCCGATCTCGTGCTGCTCTGCGTCGACCCGGCCGAGCTGACGAGCGAGTTGCGCTGGGAGCCGTCGTCCGACTCCTTCGCCGGCGAGTTCCCCCACGTGTACGGCCCGATCGCGATCGACGCCGTCGTCGTCGCCCTTCCCTGGGGCCCCGGCGACAACGGCTTCGCCCTTCCCGACCAGATCCGCGACCTCCTCGACGGCTGACCCCACCCGTTTTGCCAACTGTTCGCAAGAAAAAGGACGCGTGGGAGTGACTTTGTTTGCGATCTGTTGGCAAGAAAAGTGACGCGTGGGCGTCAATTTGCTTGCCGTCTGTTGGCAAGAAACGCGTTAGGTGAGGTCGGGGAGGGCGAGGTCGAGGTTCGCCTCTTCGAGGCCGCCGTCGACCTCGAACAGCTTCCCGGTCACGAAGCTGCCGGCCGGCGAGGCGAGGTAGAGCGCACACAGCGCGATGTCCTCGGGCCGCCCGAGCCGTTTGAGCGGCGTGCGCCGCACCATCTCGTCGCGTATCTCGGGATTGTCGAGCACGGTCTCGAGCGCGCTCGTCGCGATCGACCCGACCGCGATCGCGTTGACGCGGACCTTCGGCGCGAGGTCGGCCGCGGTCAACCGCGTCATGTGAGACAGCGCCGCCTTCGCGGTGCCGTACGCGACGAACCCGCGGTCGCGCAGGCGTCCGATCGCGGACGAGATGTTGACGATCGCACCCTCACCGGTCGCGAGCAGGTGTGGGGTCGCGGCCTTGCTGAGGACGAACGCGGTCGTCACGTTGAAGTGGAACGACCGCTCGAAGAAGCCGGGACTCGTGTCGAGGAAGGGCCGCGGCATCGTCCCGCCCGCGTTGTTCACGACGACGTCGATCCCACCGAGCTCGGCGACGGTACGAGCGACGATGTCCTGGAGAACGTCGTTGTCATTCACGTCGGCGGGGATGACGAGCGCTTCGCGGCCGGCGGCGCGCACGTCGGCCGCGACCTCGTCGAGCTGGTCCTTCGTGCGCGCGGTCAGCACGATGTTCGCGCCCGCATCGGCGAAGGTCCGGGCGATCGACGCGCCGATGCCACGTCCAGCGCCGGTGACGATCGCGACCTTGCCGTCGAGCCGGAACGCGTCGAGCATGCTCACGCGAGATACCGCGAGATCGACTCGACGATCGCGACCGGCTTGTCGCCGCCCTCGCGCTCCATCGTGATGCGGACCGTTGCCTGTACGCCGCCCGGGACGTCCTTGACGTCGAGGAGCTCGCCCCGCGCCCGTACCCGGGAGTTGACGGGCACCGGCGCCGGGAAACGGACCTTGTCGGCTCCGTAGTTGATGCCCATCGAGATGCCGCTGACGTGCACGAGCTGCGCGAGGAAATGGGCCGCCAGGGACATCGTCAGGTAGCCGTGGGCGATAGGAGTACCGAACGGGCCCGCCTTGGCGCGTTCGGTGTCGACGTGGATCCACTGGTTGTCGAGCGTGGCTTCCGCGAACTTGTCGATCTGGTCCTGGGTGATCGTGACCCAGTCGGTCACACCCAGGTCGGCGCCGACCGCGCCGAGCAGGTCTTGGGGCGAAGCGAAGTCCTTGGTCATGCAGGGGACGCTATAAGGGTTCGCGCCGTCGATGTCGATGCCGAGCCCGATGGCAGGCGTCCTGCGCCGAGCTCGCCGAAACGCGATCGCGGCGCACCGGTCACCTACGGTTGCCTCATGGCCCGACCCTCCTCCGGTGACTACTCCGCCGAGCACATTCAGGTGCTCGAGGGCCTCGACCCCGTGCGCAAGCGACCGGGCATGTACATCGGATCCACGGGGCCGACCGGCCTCCATCACCTCGTGTGGGAAGTCGTGGACAACGCCGTCGACGAGGCGATGGCCGGCTCCTGCACGCGCATCGATGTCTCGCTGCTCGCCGACGGAGGTGTGCGCGTCACCGACAATGGCCGCGGGATCCCCGTCGACGAACACCCCCAGTACAAAGGCAAGTCCGCCGCCGAGGTCGTGATGACCACGCTGCACGCGGGCGGCAAGTTCGGCGGCGGCGGCTACAAGGTGTCGGGCGGGTTGCACGGCGTGGGCGTGTCAGTGGTGAACGCGCTGTCGTCGCGCGTCGTGCTCGAGGTCGACCGCGGCGGTCGCACGTACCGGCAGGAGTACGCGGCCGAGAAGTCGGGCCGCGGCGCGGTGCGGCCCGGTGTTCCGCAGGGGAAGTTGAAGGCGGTCGCGCAGTCGAAGCGCGGGCACACCGGCACCAGCGTGACCTTCTGGCCCGACCCCGACGTGTTCGAAGAGGTCGAGTTCCGCTACGCGACGATCGCCGAGCGGTTACAGGTGATGGCGTTCCTGAACCGCGGTCTCACGATCGCCTTGTCCGACGAGCGTCCGGGCCACAAGCAATCCGAGGATTTCGCTTTCGACGGCGGAATCGTCGACTTCGTCCGTCATCTCAACCAGTCGAAGGAGCCGTTGTTCAAGGACGTCGGCTTCTTCGGCGACCGCGGCCCCGAAGGTGAGGTCGAGGTCGCGTGGCAATGGAACACCGGCTACCACGAGGGTCTGCATTCGTTCGCGAACGGCATCTCGACGACCGAGGGTGGGATGCACGTCGAAGGCTTCCGGCGGGCGCTGACGCAGGCCGTCAACCGCTACGCCAAGGATCGCAATCTCGTCAAGGGAAAGGACGCGGCCTTCCAAGGCGACGACGTGCGCGAAGGACTCACGGCGATCGTGTCGGTGCGTTTGACCGATCCGCAGTTCGAAGGCCAGACCAAGGCGAAGCTCGGCAATACCGAGATGCGTACGTTGGTCGAGCGGTGCGCGAACACGCATCTTTCACGCTGGCTCGAAGAGCACCCGAATCCGGCGAAGGCAATCGTGACCAAGGCGGCGAATGCGGCGCGGGCGCGTTCCGCGGCCAAGTCCGCACGCGACCTCACGCGCCGCAAGACCGCACTCGACGGCGTGGGCATGCCCGACAAGCTCGCCGACTGCGCCTCTCGAGACCGCGAGGGCGCCGAGCTGTTCCTCGTGGAAGGCGACTCGGCGGGTGGTTCCGCGCGTGACGCCCGTGACCCGAAGAACCAGGCGATCCTGCCGTTGCGGGGCAAGATCTTGAACGTCGAGCGGGCATCAATGGACAAAGTCGTCGCGAACGCGGAGATCCAGTCGTTGACCGCGGCGATCGGCGGCGGCATCGGCGCCGATTTCGACGTTGCGAAGGTGCGCTACGGAAGAGTGATCATCCTGGCCGACGCCGATGTCGACGGTGGGCACATCCGCACGCTGCTCATCACGTTCTTCTACCGGCAGATGACGGCGCTCGTCGAGAACGGTCTCCTCTACGTCGCGCAGCCGCCGCTGTATTCCGTCGAGATCGGCGGCGAGAAGCAGTACATCGCCGACGACGCGGCCCGC
>JAUZEM010000071.1 GCA_030839005.1 Actinomycetota bacterium
CGACGGTGACGACCACATCCCGTTCCTGGGTGACGCCGACGCGATCGTCGATGAAATCCAGGAGTTCCTGACCGGCGCACGATCGATGCCCGATCCGGACCGCGTCCTCGCGACCGTCATGTTCACCGACCTCGTCGCGTCAACCGCGCGAGCTGCCGAGCTCGGAGATCGGCCGTGGCGCGAGATGCTCGTCGAGCACCAACGCCTCGTACGCCAGGAGCTCGGCCATCATCGTGGCCGCGAGATCAAGACCACGGGCGACGGTTTCCTCGCGACCTTCGACGGCCCGGCACGCGCGATCCGATGCGCGCACGCGATCCGAGAGCTGACATCCCAGCACCTCGGTATCGACGTGCGCGCCGGATTGCACACCGGCGAGATCGAACTCGTCGGCAACGACATCACCGGCATCGCAGTCCACATCGCTGCCCGCGTCGCGGCGCTCGCAGCTGCCGGACAGGTCCTCGTTTCGCGCATCGTGACCGACCTTGTCGCAGGCTCCGGCATCGAGTTCCGCGACGAAGGCGAACACACGCTGAAGGGAGTCCCCGGACGTTGGCAGCTCTTCGCGGCC
Source organism: Actinomycetota bacterium (assembly GCA_030839005.1). Lineage (GTDB taxonomy): Bacteria > Actinomycetota > Acidimicrobiia > IMCC26256 > PALSA-610 > PALSA-610. The sequence goes on from JAUZEM010000071.1 coordinate 575, forward strand.
TACACGCCCGCCTAACGGCGGTTCTGTGTGTCGTGCCCGCCGATGGGTCAGAGTAAATTCGCTCGCGGTTGCCGCTCAGAGAGCCACGCTCGGAGTTGTCGCTCCTTGTCTCGCGGATATCGATACTGCCCAGCGTCGGCAACCTCATTCGCTACAGCGCTGAACAGGTCGAGTGTTCCGAACAGCGCGGTCCATGCTTCTTGCAGGTCGTAGCCTGCCCATACTTTCGGCAGTGAGGCGCTCCAGCGTGGATCGAGCCATTGCCCGATGTGTCGTCCGCTGTACGAGGTCTCGGTTGCGCCGTGCCGCGTCACGACCGTGTGCCATTGCATCATGATCAACAGTTGTTGCTTCAGATGTTGGTCAACCGTTCCCAAGGCCATCCATAGCTCGCCCCTAACGAGCTGCTTCGACTGCCACAGCAGCAACCCAAAGAGGCTCTGAACCGTGTTGAGGAACTCGGCTTCCGACGGGAGTGGAGTCGACACGCCGCCAGGCGACCGGGCCATACGCGTCGCGATCCCATCCTTGTCAAGCGCTACGTGGGTACCGCGGCGCGCAATCTCCAACCAGGTATCGAGCTGCTGGGCAACCGTCGACGGAAACACGCGTCGTAGCTGCGGAAAGCGCGTGATCGCCGCAACCGCAACTCCGGAGAGTGCCGCCTGGATCCACGATGTCGTGGCAACGTCCACGACGAACGGCCCGTCATAGACCACTTGACGAACCGTTTGCCCGCCAACGGGCGACCGATACGTCCACGAAAGAATCGGTGCCGGACAGACATCAGCGAGCCATTCGCCTCCGCGCAGTTGCCGTGGCTTCGTCGTGATGATCATCAGGTCCAGGTCCGACAGCGCGTCCTCGGTTCCGATCTGAGCGACGGAACCCATAACGATGAGCCCCCGGACCGATGGGACCCTCTCCGCCCACGAGACAACCTGGGCCACATAGTCAGCGTGACCGCTCGCCATCAGCGCATAATGCCCGATCTGCGGGTGCGCTTGCGCGCGTTTGACGCGTCAGAACCCGCGTATGTGGTACGGCGTATTCGGACGCACAGAACGCTTCGAGACCGCGCACTTCTTCTCGGTCAGCGCCCGCTGACCACGACCGATGAATCGTCTACAAATCGGAGCCGGGCGGCGACTCTTGCGGCCTGCTTGCGGCCTGGGGGCGGCCCTAGGGCGCGTTTTCGCTGGTCAGAGCGGTCGCGTCACTGTGTCCGGCGTACAGGCCGACTCGCCACCCCAGGCCTGTGACTAGGAGATTTACCCTCAACTCTAAGGAAGCTCGTACGCGCGCAATTTGCTGAAGCCCGAGTCGATGTAGACGACGCCGTTCGTGATCACCGGTGTCGAAGCGCCCGTGGTGACGTTCCAGGCCGCAAGCGGCGCACAGGTCTTCGGCGCGCCCGAACAGTTGACGTTGCCCGCACCATCGAACGCCGCGAAGCGGTCCGAGGTGTTCGCGTACACCACCCCGTTCGCGACGGCCGGAGAGAGCGCGGTGTCCTGCAGCGGCGCGGTCCACAGCGGACGGCAACTCGGCCGGGAGGTCGCGCACGCGTCCACATCGAACGCGCGCAGCGTTTGCCTGCGTTCGGACGTGATCCCGTCGGACGTGAAGAACCTGTCCGTCACGTACAGCCGGTCTCCCGCGACTGCCGGGTTCGAGAACACGCCGTCGGTCGGAGCGCGCCAGATCGCGACGCACGTCTTGGGTGTGCCCGAACAACCGCGCACACCGCCGGCGTCGAAGCCCACCAATCTGCCGCTCGTGAACATCTCGTCGCCCTCGGAGATGCCGAGGAACACCAGACCCTGGGCGATGGTTGGCGGGGTCACACGATCGATGATGTCGCCGCCTGCTTCGCGACCGGTCCACAAGGGCGTGCAGATCTTCGGCGTCCCGGCACAACCGTGCACGCCATTTGCGTCGAACACGCGTACCTCGAATGCGCCGTTCCGGAAGGCAGACGCATACACGAACCCGTTCGCGACTGAAGGCCGCCCGCCGTTTGCTTTCCACAGCGGTGTGCACGTCTTGGGCGTCCCGGAGCAATTCTCCACGCCTGCGGCGTCGAACGCGTACATCGTTCCATCGCCGGATGCGGCTTGCGCATAGACGAAACCGCCGGCGACGACGACGGCCGCCCCGTCTACACTCGAAGCGGTCCACAGTGGCGAGCACTTCTTCGGAGAACCCGCGCAGCCCTGCACACCGGCCGCGTCGAAAGCGAACAGCCGGTTGCCTCCCGTGCCCGCGTACACAAGGCCGCCGACGACGGCGAGCGACAACGGCCCGCCAAACGTCGCCCCCGTCCACTCCGGCGTACAGATCGTGGGACTTCCGGAACAGCCGGCGAGACCCTTCGCGTCGAAGGCTTGCACCGCAAACGGCTCCGCATTATCGGGAAGCTGGAACCCGGCATATACGACGCCGCCCGAGACGACGGGCGCCACGAACGCCGCGCCGGAGAGCGGTCCTCCGAACGGCGTGCTCCAGGTCTCCTGCAGCGAACCGACGTTTACGACGTTGACCCGACTTTCAAAGGGGTTGTAGTTGGTACGCGCCGGACCGAAGCCCAGCATCGGCCATTCGCAGCCGGCGGTCGCGACGACGATGAAGGTCGCGAGCGCGGCCGAGCGCCACCACGTCGATCGACCGGAGCATGCCCGACTCATCGCGAGCCTTCCGTTCCGAGGCGAGTGCCTCGCGCGGAGTCTGGCCGACCGAATGCCCACCTTCAAGTGGTCGCGGCGCGCAGCGGCTAAGTTTCGCGTCTTGTTTCGACCGCCGGGCGTTGCGCCAAGCCCATCCCCCCGTCTCGAGGACACGATCCGGCTGAGTGACGGTCGACGACTCGGCTATGCCGAGTTCGGTGATCCCGCGGGGCCGTTGGTGTTGTGGTTCCACGGGTCGCCCGGAGCGCGACGACAGGTCCCGGTCGCGGGGCGCGACGCCGCGGAGCACCTTGGTTTGCGGTTGGTGTGCGTGGAGCGTCCCGGAGTCGGGAACTCCACCGACTACGCGTATCACCAACTCCGCGATTGGGCGGCCGACGTCGCGGTCTTGGCCGACCACCTCCACCACGACCGGTTCATGGTGGTCGGGCTCTCGGGTGGCGGGCCGTACGCGCTCGCATCTGCACACGAACTGCCCGACCGCGTCGTCGCGGTCGGGTTGCTCGGCTCGTTGGTTCCGACCGCGGGTGAGGACGCGATCGCCGGCGGCATCGTCATGTTGAGCCAACGATTCAACGGTCTTCTCCGGCTGTTTCGCCGCCCACTCGGTCTGGGCATGTGGGGCTTCGTCCGGGCGCTGAACCCCCTCTCCCATGTCCTCGTTCAAGGGTTCGCCCGGCTGATGCCCGTGGGTGATCGCAGGGTGCTCGGCGACCCGGCCGTCGAGGCCATGTTCGTCGACGACCTGACCAACTCGAGCAAGCGCCAGTTCCAGGCCTTCGTCAACGACTTCATCTTGCTCGGTCAGCCCTGGGGGTTCCGCCTGGCGGATGTGAACGTCCCGGTCCGGTGGTGGCACGGCGACTCCGACCCCTTCGTTCCTCTCGACCAGGCCCGGCGCGCCGCCGCGCTCCTCCCCGACGTCGAGCTCACCGTGCGCCCGGGAGAGAGCCACCTCGGGGACTTCGCCGCGGCCGACGAGGTGCTCGCAACCCTCGCGCACGTTTGGCGGGACGAGTCCTGACGAGAACAAGGGAGGGCAGACCCACTGCCCTCCCTTGTGACGTCCTCGTGCTACCGGGAGAACTGAACGGTGCTGTCGGTGAAGTTACCCATCGCCGCGAAGTCGGCCGTACCCGAGATCAGCGTGGTCGTGCCTCGAGTTATGGTCGCCGTCGCACGCGCGTCGCGCTGGGTGCCATGGAACGTCTCCATGAACGTCGTGCCGCCGAACTTTTGTTGGTAGTGATCCTTCGTCGTGCTTGGCAATCCCGTTCCCGTCCACGTCGCGTTCACGTGCACGTTGTAGCTCGCGGTAGAGACGAAGTCCGAGACGTGCACCGTTGCGTTGAGGTGAGCCGAGCTGAGCTTGCTGTCGATCGTGAAGGCGCTGTCCGCAATCACCGCGGTGCCGAACACGTCGGAGATGACCGTGCCGGTGCAGAAGTTGCCTTTGAAGACTTCCACCGACACATCGGTCTGTCGGGCCGGGCTTCCCGTGCCGTCGCGGAAGACGCCTTTTTCGGCAAGCACAATCGCGTCCGTTTCGACGCAGTTGTTCACTTGAAAGTACTCGGCGACCGCCTGTAGGCCTTTGAACCTCTGATGGAGCACGGTGCTCGCGTGCGCGGGCGTCGCCATCGTCACGACAAGCCCCGCGATCGCGCACGCGACCATGACAGGTCGTACTCGTTTTCTGGTCATGCCCTTCCCCCTATTGTTTGGGCGACTCTCAATACCTCGGCCGGACAGGGATGCAGCACTGCTCGGCATTGCGTGAGCTCTGCCGAGTCCGGTCCCGCCACCGCAAACCGTACGTGGACATCTGACCCTGCGCCAGCCCCATCTCCGGCGCATCTGCAGGACAATTTGAGCCCGATGCACCATTCGACGGTGATCCTGGGAGCGGCGCCGGGTCGGAGGAGATCGTGTTGCCGAGATCGTCCACACCGTGTCTGCAGTGCCGCGCTCGTGGCGTCCGTCTCGGGGCGGCAATCGCCATGGCGACGGCAATCATCGCCGGCTGTTCGTCATCCGCGCTCCCGACCTCGTCGTCCTCGAGCGTGACGTCGACAAAACCGGTCGCGACCGCTCCCCCGTCGACGGTCACGCCCGCGCAACGACGGCGGCTCGCGAACGCGCCTCGCTACGTCCCACCCGCGCCGGCCGTGTCGTCCGGATGTGTCGAGCGCGGCGGGCTTCCCGATGCGCGCTGTACGCCGGGGGCAACCGACCCGCGCGTCACCCAAGCGAACATCGCAACCACGATCTGCGTTGCCGGTTACACCAAGCGGGTGCGGCCGTCGACGTCGGTGACGACCCCCATCAAGCGGGCACGACTCGCCGCGTACGGCAGTCGCGGACCGCTCTCCGCCTTCGAGCTCGACCACCTCATCCCGCTCGAGCTGGGCGGCGCTCCGGCCGCCGTCGCGAACCTGTGGCCCGAACCATGGACCGGAACGCAAGGCGCGCGCACCAAAGACCACGTCGAGAACGTCCTCCACGCGCGCGTCTGCGCCAAAACGATGCGGCTCGCGATCGCCCAACAAGCGATCGCCACCGATTGGCGAAGCGCGGACCGGTAACAACCTTGGCCCGGCCCGGTGACGGCTGATGCCTCGGGGGTTACGCTCCGCGCATGCGATACATCGAAGTCAATGGTGTCCGCCTGTCGGTGATCGGACTGGGCACGTGGCAGTTCGGATCGAAGGACTGGGGATACGGCGCCGACTACGCGCAGAACGAGGCCGGCCCGATCGTCACTCGGGCGCTCGATCTCGGCGTGAACCTGGTCGACACCGCCGAGATCTACGGCCGCAACGAATCCGAACGCATCGTCGGCCGGGCCATCGCGGGTCGTCGCAACGAGGTGTTCGTCGCGACGAAGCTGTTGCCGATCATGCCGCTCGCCGCGGTCGTCGAGCGGCACGGGCGCGCGAGCGCGAAGCGGCTCGGCATCGACGTCATCGACTTGTACCAGATCCATTTCCCCAACCCGGCCGTGCCGATTCCCGAACAGATGCGGGGAATGCGCCGGCTGCTCGACGGGGGCGTCGTCGCGCACGTCGGCGTGAGCAACTTCCCGCTCGCGAAGTGGCGCGCCGCCGAGCGCGCGCTCGGTTCGCCGGTGTTGTCGAACCAGGTGCAGTACAGCCTGGCGGTGCGCAAGCCCGACGCCGAGCTCGTGCCCTACGCGGCGGCGAGCGATCGCCTCGTGATCGCGTACAGTCCCCTCGCCAAAGGACTTTTGTCCGGTCGGTACGACGCGACCAACTTGCCGAAGGGCGCCGCGCGCGAGAACGACCCGCTGTTCCTGCCCGAGAACGTCGTCGCCGCGCACGACCTCATCGAAACATTGCGCACCGTCGCGAAGAGCCACGACGCCACGCCGTCGCAGGTCGCGCTGGCGTGGGTCATCAGCCATCCGAACGTCGTCGCGATCCCGGGGGCCAGCTCGCTCTCGCAACTCGAATCGAACGTCGCCGCCGCCGACCTCCAACTGAGTGGCGACGAGATCGCCGAGCTGACCGCCGCATCCGACGCGTTCCACCCCGTGCGCGGACCCGCGGCCGCGGTCAAGGTGGTCAAGCGCCGTATCCGGCGCTGAGCCGGGCCGGACGGCCTGACCTGCTGGATGTCGATTCACGAAGAAGAGCACGACGTCGTGATCGTCGGCGCGGGTACCGCGGGCGTGAGTTGCGCGCTCGAGTGCTTTGACATTCAACTCGACACGGCCCTGTTCGAATCGCACGAACGCCCGGGTGGCCAGCTGGTCGAGATCCCGCACTCCGTCCGCAATGTCGCAACCGCAAAGCCCCGCAACGGCTCCGCCTTGCGCGACTCCTTGGAGGAGTCCGCGGCGATCCTGGGCGATCGCCTGCGCCGGTCATCTCCGGTCACAGGCGTCGACCTCGGTGAACGATGGATCGAAGTCGGCGCGGCGCGCATCCGAGGACGGGCATTGGTGATCGCGACCGGCACGGGCCACCAGCAACTCGCCGCCGCGGAAGACGGCGCCTTCGGGGGTGACGTCACGTACCAGCTCGAGGCGCGGTCGGGTCGCTTCGCCGGACGTGACGTCGTCGTCATCGGCGGCGGCGACAGCGCCACCCTCGACGCGCTCGAGCTCGCGAAAGAAGGTTCGCGGGTTCGCTTGGTGCATCGCTCGGAAGCGCTCACGGCGCGCCACGACATCGTCGAGCAGGTTCGCCGCGAGCCGCGCATCGAAGACCTCCCGGGATGGGAGTTGGAGTCCCTGGACGGTGGCGATCGGCTCGAGGGGGTCACCTTCGTCGGGCGCGCCGACGGGCAGCGCCAACGATTTGAAGCCGGCGGCCTGGTCGTGAAGGTCGCGCGCGTCCCTCGTACGGATCTCTTTCGAGGCCAGCTCGAGCTCGACCGATCGGGCGCGATCGTCGTCGATCGGGAGATGCAGACGTCGCGTGACGGCGTGTTTGCCGCGGGCGACGTCGTCGCGGGTGCGTACGCGCGCGTCGCGGCCGCGTTGGGCCAAGGTTCGCTCGCGGCGCGATCGGTGCTCCGACACCTGCAGGCGCGGACGTGATGGAGGCGGCGGCGACGAACTTGCCGTCCATCGCCGGCGTCATCGCGGAATTTCGACGCGCGCTCGACGAGCCCATGCGCCCGCCGTCGAACGGCGTCCTCGCCCTGCTGCTCGATCTTCATCACAACAACCTCGTGCAGTGGAGCCGCGAGGACGCGGCGCGCCGTGATGACGCCGATGACCGCGCGGTCGCGGCGGCCAAGCGGGACATCGACGCGCTCAACACGAAGCGACACGAGCTCGTCGAGACCATCGACGCGGCGCTGGCGGCCGGCATCGACCAGGCACCGGCGGCACCGCCGACGACGGAGAGTCCCGCGGGCGCGTTGGATCGCTTGTCGGTGCTCGTGATACGCATCTCCTACACCGAGAGCGCCGCGAGCTCGGAACGCGCCGATCGCGACCTCTACGCGGCGCGCCTGCCGGTCTTGCATCAGCAACTTGCGCTCTTGCAGGAGGCGTTGGAGGCGCTCTTCGACGATGTACGGGCCGGTCGCAAGCGCTTCTTGCCGTATCAGAGCCTCAAGCTGTACGGGCCGCGTGCAGCCGGTATCCGCCGCG
>JAUZEM010000408.1 GCA_030839005.1 Actinomycetota bacterium
CGAGCCGGCGCGCCCCCAGCTCGGCGAGATCATCGCCCTCCGCGGCCCGGGTTGGCGCGTTTTCCTCGCGCGCGACGCCGGTGCGCCGCTGCCCGACACGCTCACCGGCGACGATCTCTGCTCGATCCTGTTCACGTCGGGAACGACGGGCCGCCCCAAGGGTGCGATGTTGACGCACGGCGCCACCGTACGCGCGTACGACGCATGGTCGACGGTGGTAGGCCTGCGCGCCGGCGACCGTTACCTGGTCGTGAATCCCTTCTTCCACTCGTTCGGCTTGAACGCGGGCATCGTTGCCTCGCTCGTCAAGGGCGCCGCGATCATCCCCCACCCGGTGTTCGATGTCGACGCGGTCATGACGCGCGTCGCCGAGGAGCACGTGTCGATGCTGCCCGGACCGCCGACGGTCTACCAGTCGATCCTCGATCACCCGCGTCTGGCCGAGTTCGACATGTCGTCCCTGCGGCTCGCGGTGACCGGCGCGGCCCCCGTGCCCGTGGAGATGATCCGGCGCATGCGCGCCGAGCTCGGCTTCGAGACCATCGTCACCGGATACGGCCTCACCGAAGCCACGGGCATCGCGACGATGTGCCGTCACGACGACGATCCGGAGACGATCTCGACCACCTCCGGGCGCGCGATCCCCGATGTCGAGGTTCTCGTCGTCGACGCGAACACTGTCGAGGTGCCGCGCGGCGAACCGGGCGAGGTGGTGATCCGTGGCTACAACGTCATGCGGGGCTTCATCCACGATCCGGAAGCGACCGCGGAGGTCATCGACGCCGACGGGTGGTTGCACACCGGCGATGTCGCGGTCATGGACGAGCGGGGCTACATCCGCGTCACTGATCGTACCAAGGACATGTTCATCGTGGGCGGGTTCAACGCGTACCCCGCCGAGATCGAGAACATGATCAACGAGCACCCCGCGGTCGGTCAGGTCGCAGTTGTCGGCGTGCCCGACGCGCGGATGGGCGAGGTCGGGTACGCGTACGTGATCCCCCGCCTCAACGCGAACATCACGCCGGAGGAGCTGCGAGTGTGGTGCCGCGAGAAGATGGCCAACTACAAGGTGCCGCGACATTTCGAGGTCGTCGACGCGCTGCCGCTCAACGCGAGCGGCAAGGTGTTGAAGTACGAGTTGCGCGAGAACGCCCGCGCCCGGCTGGGTTAACGGCGTGGCCACTCGGAAACGCTGCGCGTGGGCTGAGAGCTCCGACCTGATGCGCGCGTACCACGACGACGAGTGGGGCAAGCCGTCGCACGACGACACGCACCTGTTCGAGATGCTCATGCTCGAAGGCGCGCAGGCCGGATTGTCGTGGTCGACCATCCTCGGCAAGCGGGAGAACTACCGGCGCGCCTTCGACGACTTCGATCCGGAGCGAATCGTGCGCTACGACGAAGCCAAGCTGACCGCGCTGCTCGCCGATCCCGGCATCGTGCGAAATCGGCTCAAGGTCAACTCGTCGGTACGCAACGCGCATTCGTTCCTCGCGGTGCGCGCCGAGCACGGCTCGTTCGATCATTACCTGTGGGCGTGGGTCGACGGCACGCCCATTCTCAACCGCCCCCGCACGATCGCCGACCTCCCGACCCGTACCGATCTGTCGGACCGCCTGGGCAAGGACCTGAAGAGGCGCGGGTTCAACTTCGTCGGGTCGACGATCGTCTACAGCTACATGCAAGCCGTCGGCCTGATCAACGATCACGTCGTCGGGTGCCCGCAAAGGGCGCGCTAAAGCTCGTCCAAGGGGCGGCGGTCCTCGACCTGCGGCTGGCGACCCGTGCGCATCGGGCTGAGCGGCCCGTCGACCATCAGCGTCCGGCGCACGTCGGCGTTCAGCGCGACGAGCCGGGCTCGCCAAGGCGAGAGCTCGGAGCCGTCCCACGCCTGCTCGTACCGGCCCCACGCCTCCCACGACGGCAGTGCCCAGATCACGATCGCTTCGGAATCGTTGATCATCGCGACGCGGTGCGCGCCGATGCACCGAAGCCCGAGCGGCTCCAGTGCGGGCACCCCCACGTCCGCCAGCGCGTCGAGAAACGCTCGTACCGTTCCGACCGGAACGCGCACGATCTCGTGCGCGTAGACGACACCACGCACGCCCGCGTCGGTGAGCTCGTCGATTGCGGGACTCCAGGGTTCGGGTACGAGCACCCGGTCGAGACCGCCGCGCCGCAGCTGCGCGGCCGCGGCCCACCACTTCGCGAGCGCGGGGTCCTGCAGCGACGGTGACGCGAGCTCGTGCGCGAAATTCGCGACGAGCCCGTCCCAGCCCTCGAGCTCCCACAGATTGACGACCTGGGGCCACCGCCCCGTTGAGCCCACCGTTCCCCAGACGCCGAAGCAGGACATGTTGCGCTCTTCGCGCGCGGTCGGGCACCAGTTCGCGGTCATGTGGTGCATGTAGCGGGCGCGGTTCGGCCCGATGATGTCGATCAGCTCGTGGATGTAGACCCGTGTATTCGTCATGGTGTGTTCGTCATGGGCGAATCGTCACGTCCTCACC
>JAUZEM010000106.1 GCA_030839005.1 Actinomycetota bacterium
CGCGCGTGCTTGCCCGTAGTGGATCGTTGCGATGGTGCACGAGCGCGAGCCCGCTCGCCTGCGCCATCTCGACGACCGCGACTCCACCCGTCAACACGCCCCACTGCGCGTCGACCGGTTCGCCGAGCGGTCCGGTCACTCGTGCAGTCCGACGCGACCCGCCGCGCGCGGCGAGCATGGTGTCGAGCGTTCCTTCGCCGCCGTCTGCGAGCGGGAGTTCGACGACCTCGTCGAACCCCGTTCGGCGCACGCCGGCGGCCATCGCACGCGCGACCTCGTCGGCCCGGAGTGTTCCTCGGAACTTGTCGGGACAAACGACGGCACGGCTCACAGGCGCATAGATTGTCGCCTGTTCGCCGTCCGCGTCGCCCCGGGAGCCGCTTTGCTCGAACGCGTGCCGTTGCTCGACAAGCACCTCGATGACTACGCCGAGGTCGTCGAACCTGGAACGATCGAGCGGATTCGGGCCCTCGCCGAGCCGTTGCGCGGGTCCCGGGTGTTGCACGTGAACGCGACGGCGTACGGCGGTGGCGTCGCGGAGCTTCTCGCCACGCATGTCGCGTTGCTGCGTGACGTCGGGGTCGACGCGGAGTGGCACGTGATGCACGGCAGCGATGAATTCTTCGCCGTGACCAAGACGGTCCACAACGCACTCCAGGGCGCCGACGTCGAATGGACGCCGCAGATGGAGCACATCTACCTCGAGCGCGTCCTCGACAATGCGCTGCAACTCGAGGGCGAATGGGACTTCGTCGTGATCCACGACCCGCAACCCGCCGCGATGCGCGACTACGCACGCGGCCACGGGGTGGCACCGGAGAGCACGAAGTGGATCTGGCGGTGCCACATCGATCTCACCGACGCGAACGAGCAAGTGTTCGAGTTCTTCCGCCCGTTCGTCGAGCAGTACGACGCATCGGTCTGGACGATGCCGGAGTTCGTCCCGAGCTCGCTGCACATGGACCGCGTCGTGTTCGCACCGCCGTGCATCGACCCGCTGTCGGTCAAGAATCTCGATCTGCCACAGCCGTTCGTGAGCGAGCTCGTCAAGCAGTACGGCGTGCGCCCGAACGACCCCCTCCTCGTGCAGGTGAGCCGGTTCGATCCGTGGAAGGACCCGATCGGCGTCATCGAGGCATACCGGATCGTGCGCGAGGAGTTCCCGAACCTCCAGCTCGTGCTCGCGGGCTCCATGGCGACCGACGATCCGGATGGTTTCCATTACTGGGAGCTCGCCGACGAAGCGCGGGCCGGCGACCAGGACGTACACCTGCTCTCGAACATCCAGCAGGTCGGCAACGTGCAGATCAACGCGTTCCAGCGTCTCGCGGCCGTCGTCATGCAGAAGTCGTTGCGCGAGGGGTTCGGGCTCACGGTGAGCGAAGGGCTATGGAAGGGCCGGCCCGTGGTCGGCGGGCGCTGCGGCGGAATCACGCTCCAGATCGAAGACGGAGTGAATGGCTACCTGGTCGACGACGTCGAGACCGCGGCGAAGCGGACCGCCGACCTGCTGCGCGCGCCGCAGCGCGCGACCGAGATGGGAGCCGCGGGCCGCGAGACGGTACGCCGGCAGTTCCTCTCGACCCGCGAGCTCGAAGACTGGCTGCGCCTCTACGGCGAGATGCAATGACGGAATCCGTCCGGTGATCGTCGTCTCCCATCGGGGCCCATACAGTTTCAGCCGCGGTGACGACGGCAACCTGACCGCCCATCGCGGCGCGGGCGGCCTCGTCAGCGCGCTGGGCCCCCTGCTCTCCGCCGAGGTCGACGCGACTTGGATCGCGGCCGCGATCTCGGACGACGACCGGTCCGCGGTACGCGCCGGCACCACCGGAGACCTCGACGTCAACCTGCGGCTGCTCGACCTCGATCGCGCGCAGCACCGTATGCACTACGACGTCATCGCAAACGGCGTCTTGTGGTTCCTGCATCATGGGATTTTCGACCGTACGCGTCGGCCACGCTTCGACCTTCGGTTCCGCGACGCGTGGGACGCGTTCGTCGCCGTGAACCAGTGCTTCACCGACGCGGTCCTGGAAACCGCGGCCCCGGGCGAGGTCGTCCTCGTGCAGGATTACCAGCTCACCCTCGTCGCCGGACAGCTGCGCGCCCAGCGCCCCGACCTGCGCGTCGTGCACTTCACGCACACCCCGTTCGCGGGTCCCGACGACTTCTCGCTCCTCCCCACCGACGTCGGGGCCGATCTGTGCGGTGCGCTCGCGTCAGGTCCCGCGGGTTTCCACACCAAGCGGTGGGCCGAGGCGTACCGGCAATCGGCACGCGCGACACTCGGTCGGCGCGCGGCCGTCGCGTCGCCGTTCGTCGCGAGCCTCGGGCCCGACGTCGCCGCGCTCGAGGCGGTCGCGGCCTCGGCGGATGCCCGCGCCGCCGCAGGCCATCTGGACGACGCGGTCGGCGACCGGCTCGTGATCGCACGGACCGACCGCATCGATCCGTCCAAGAACATCGTGCGGGGCTTTCTCGCGTTCGACCGACTCCTGGAAGCTCGTCCGGGTCTACGAGGGCGGGTCGTCCTCGTCGCGATGGTCTATCCGTCCCGCCAGGGCCTGGCCGAGTACCTCGCGTACGAGAACGAGGTAGAGCAGGTTGTCGCGCGCGTGAATGATCGTTGGGCGACCCGTGACTGGTTGCCGATCCTGCTCGACGATCGCGACGATTTCGCTCGGTCCGTCGCGGGCATGCAGCGTTACGACGTGCTCCTCGTGAACGCCTTGCGCGACGGGCTGAACCTCGTCGCCAAGGAGGGCCCGGTCGTCAACCGGCGCGACGGCGTGTTGTGCCTCTCGCCCGAGACCGGTGCGTACGACGAGCTGAAATCGGCCGCGATCGCGGTGCACCCGTACGACCTCGAGCAGTGCGCGGGCGCGCTCGACGACGCGGTCTCGATGCCGCTCGACGAACGAGCTCTGCGCGCCACCAAGCTGCGCGCGCTCGCCACGATGCGCTCACCCGCCGACTGGCTCTCCGATCTCATCAACCACGCGGGCAAGTAGCGCGAGCAGTCCGGCGGGCCCGTCGACGATCAGGTCGACCGCGGCCGCAAGCTCGGGCGGCGCTTCGCTCGAATGCACACCGATCCTCACCGCGCGCTGCAGCCGGCCGTCTTCGACCGCGCGGGCCAATTCTGCGAACGCCGGCAGGTCGCCGCGGTCGTCGCCCGCGAACGCGCCGACCTCGAAGCCCTCGACGAGTGCTCTGGTTGCCACGGACTTGTCGACGTCGATCGGCGGCCGCAGCTCGATCGCCATGCGCGTACGCAACTCCGCGAGGCCGTGACGCCTTCCGACATCGTGCGCGATCTCGCGGATGGTGTCCGCCTGCTCAGGCGCCGGTCGCCAATGCAACGTCACACTGAGGCCGGCCTTCGGTTCGACGACCTCCGCGGGGAGCCGCGCCTCGAGCTCGGCCGTGGCGGCCGCGACGGCGACGCGATACGGCTCGACGCGCGGATCGACCGAGTACGCGCCGTCGATCGAGCGCTCCATCCCGTAGAGGCCGACGAGCGCGACGCCGTCGACACCGAGGTGCCGGGCCAGAAACCCGACCGGTCGACCGCTGACGATCGCGACCCGCCCGAGCCGGGTCGCGAGCCGACTGAGTACAGAAAGCGCGCCCGGGAGCGGGCGCGCGTCGTCGGCTCGACCGACGATCGGCGCCAGCGATCCGTCGAAATCCACGAGGAGCGCGGTGCGGTCGGGCCGCCCGGTCAACGCGGCAACCGTTGCGTCGGCGTCGATCACGGTGGGACGCTACCCGTATGGACGCAAAGGCGGCCGCCCGAACGACGATCGATCGAGAGCGCGACGGCCTCGTCGCACTCAGCCATCGCATACACGCGCACCCGGAGCTGAAGTTCGAAGAGGAGCGATCGAGCGCGTGGACGGCGGGAGCGCTGTCCGACGCCGGTCTTCCGGTCGCGGCCGGTGTCTGCGAACTGCCGACCGCGTTCATCAGCCGGGTCGGCAACGGACCGTTGCACATCGCGATCTGCGCCGAGTACGACGCGCTTCCCGCGATCGGTCACGCGTGCGGGCACAACGTGATCGCGGCCAGCGCGGTAGGAGCCGGGCTCGCGCTCGCGCCGCTCGTCGACGACCTCGGCATCACACTCTCGGTGATCGGCACGCCGGCCGAAGAAGGCGGCGGCGGCAAGATCCTGATGCTCGAGCGCGGCGCTTTCGACGGCGTGCACACCGCGTTGATGGTGCACCCGACGCCGATGGAAGACCTCTACCCGCGCGTCAGCGCGGTCGCGCACATGCGCGTGCAGTACACAGGTCGAGAGTCGCACGCGGCGATCGCTCCCGAGCGGGGCGTCAACGCGGCCGACGCCCTCACGGTCGCGCAGGTCGCGATCGGCTTGTTGCGCCAGCACCTGCGCCCGTTCGACCAGGTTCACGGCATCGTCACGCACGGCGGCGACGCGACGAACGTGATTCCGGCACACACGGAGGGAACGTGGATGGCGCGCTCGCGCACCCTCGGCGAGCTCGAGGAGCTGCGCCCGCGGGTCGAGCACTGCTTCGAGGCCGGAGCGCTGGCCACCGGCGCGATCCTCCGGGTGAGCGACGTGTGTCCTCCGTACGCCCACATGGTGCATGACCACGACCTGGCCGAGGCGTACCGGGCCAACGCGACCACGATCGGGCGTCCCGCGTCGGAAGACGGGGCGACGACGTTCTCGACCGACATGGGCAATGTCTCGTTGGCCATGCCTTCGATCCATCCGTGCATCTCGATCGACACCGACGGCGCAGTGAACCATCAACCCGAATTCGCCCGCGCCGCGGTGAACGCGTCAGCCGATCGAGCCGTGACCGAAGGTGCGCTTGCGATGGCGTGGACCGTCATCGACGCCGCGACCGGGCCGTTACGAGATCGGCTCCTGCGCGCCGCCGAGTAGCGTCGGGTCGCGCTAGGCGCCGACGACGATGACGCAGTCGACGCCGTCGCTGAACGGCGGTGCCGGGGTGGGGAACGGGACGATCTTGGCGCCTTGAAGTGCGGTCTGCTGCGAGAGTGCAACCTGCTCGCGGTCGAGGCCCGGACGGCACATCAGGGTCTTCCCAGTCTGACGGTGCCCGGTCCAGGTGCTTGCTTGCGGTTGGTTCGTGTACCCGACCTGCAGCAGCGTTGTCCGCAGCGTCTTGGCGGCGCCGGTCGGAGCGCCGCCGTTCAGCACGAGCAGCTTCAGCTGGTCGGGGGTCTTCTTGGGAGTCGTGGGCAACGTTGTAGATGTCGTGCTCGTGGTCTGCGAGCTGTGCGCTGTGGTCGTCGTCTTCGCCGGCTTCACCAATGTGGTCGACGAACCCGCCGTGCTCGTGTCGACGCGCTGCAACAAGAAGAGACCCACGATGACCGCGAGGCCGATCAACGCCGCACCTTTCACGGCGGCCGCGCTCGCGCCACGCGCGAAGTCTCCGCTGCCCCCGGATGGACGACTCATCTCACCATTCTGCCTGAACACCTGCCCACACGCGCGCTTACCGGGACCCGGGATCGGCGCGCCGTCCCTCGATGCGGTCGCGCCGTGCCTGCTCCCGTCGCTTGCGCAAGCGCAGGACGGTGAGCGAGTCGTAGTCGAGCGCCTCGACACGATCGATGAGCCCGTTCAGCGCGCGGTAGTAGCTGCTCGTCGACATGCCGAAGCGAGCACGGATCCCGACGTCCTTGCGAGAATCGAGCTGCCACCACTCTCGCTCGAAGTCGATCAAGGCACGTTCGTGCGCGGACAGCTCTGTTGCCTTCATCGGCTCACGATCCTGCTCGCTCCGCGCACCAATTACAAGCATCCTTGGATCGCGACGTTTTTGCGACATGTCACCGCGAC
>JAUZEM010000188.1 GCA_030839005.1 Actinomycetota bacterium
CCTCGGCTACCCGGACGGCAAGTCGGGCACGGACATCCCCGTCGAGTCGCGCGTTGTTCTCGTCTGCGACGCGTTCCACGCGATGGTCACCGACCGCCCGTACCGTGGCGCGCTGCCTCAAGCCGAAGCAGTCCGCCGGCTCGAGGAGGCGTCGGGCACGCAGTTCGACCCGACGGCCGTCGCCGCGTTCGTCCGGCTCTACTCGGCCGGCAAGATCCTCGCGCTCGACAATTGATTGAGCGCGCTGCGTCACGAATCGCCCCGTCCGGACGCAGGGGGCCGCCGCTCCTGAATCCTCGATCGTCTAACGCTTTTCTTGAACGCGCCGGATCGTGCAGACCTCGGTGAAGCCGAGGCGCGTCAGGATCGGGTACGACGTTTCGAGCAGCGCCTCCGTGATGAGCGCGGGCGTCCCGCGCTCGACGGCGTAATCCCAACGAGCCCGGACGAGCGCACGGTAGAGACCGCGACCCCTCGCCCACGTCGCAGTCGAGCCTGCAATCAGAAACACGCCGCGATCGGAAGGTATCGCCACGCCCGTCGCCGCGGGCCTGCCGTCGACCATCCCGAGGAACGTCACCGGCGTCCCGTGCTCCAGCGATTCCTCGAACTCGTTGCGCATGTGCGGGCGGCCCACCTCGCGCCGGTCCTCCGGGACCTCGAAAGCGTCCCATTGCACTTCGCGCGCGGCGGTGTAGTCAGCGAAGGTCTCGACGCGGTGCACCTCGATCCCCGGCCCGGGCTCGGGCGGGGGCGAGGTGAGCACCATCGCGCGCAGCTCGGGTCCGTCCTTGGCCGGTTGGAAGCCACGCGTCAGCAGCAGCTCGATGATGTTGGCGGGCTGCGCCGACGGGCCGATCCACCAGGCCTGCTGCTTGTCGGACGGCACCAGCTCGTGAACGAGCGCAATCACCTCGTCGAGCTCTTCCTCGCGGAACCGCGGAGCGCTGACGCCGGCCCACGTCGTGCCCTGGATGACGCAGATGCGCCCGTCGTCGAAGCGGGTGACCGACGAGCCTTCGGGAATCGGGGCGAAGCGGTCCGGCGTTTCCGCGTACTCGCGCAGCTCGTCGGTGATCATGCACTCGAGTCTACGAACGTGTGCACTTCGCACACCGTTTCGAAGCCGAGCCGCTCGAGGATCGGCTTCGACATCTTTCCCGCCTGGACGACGAGTGCGGGTGTCCCGCGCCGCTCCGCCTCGTCCCAGCGGGCACGAACGAGAGCACGGTAGATACCGCGGCCGCGCATGTGCTCGGCAACGTTCCCGCCGGCGAGGTACACGCCGGGCGCGAGGTAGGCGGCGCCGCCCACGCCGACGATCTCGCCGTCGACGACGGCGATGAAGTTGTCGCCGCCCTGGAACTCCTTCCAGAGCTCGTAGCGCTTCCTGTGTGCCTTGGCGCCCTCGTCGATCTGCGCCTGTGTGAACGCGAAGGACTTCCAACTGAGCATCATCCCGGCGAGCGACTCCTCATAGGTCGTCACCTTGCGGACTTCCACACCTGCGACGGCTTCCGGTTCATGCTCGAGCACCATGCCCGCGGAGACGGGGTCCGCGTCGGGCGTCAGGCCGCGTGCCCGCAGCTGCTCGACGAGGTCGGACGGCACGCTCGAGTCCGCGACCATCCACGTGTACTGCTCGCGACCGCGCTCTGCGAACCACGTACGCGCAGCCGCAAGCGTTGCGTCGACATCGCGCAGCCTGGGGCGCAGGACCATTCCGAACATCGGGTGCGGGTTCAGTGCGTTGCGCAGCACGAAGTCGGGGCGGCGGTCGAACTCGATTCCCGGGCCTTCCATGTACGCGAATGCATCCTCGGCGAGCTCGCGAAGCGTCGGCGTCATCGCAGTTCATTCTCCCACTCGCCTGCAAGCAGCCTCGGTACGACGTCGTCGAGCAAGCGCAACGTCATGCCCCAGAGCACGTGGTCGCCGATGGGGATGCCGTCGACGAGGAGGCCTTCCGGCCAGCGCGCCGAGGTGAACAGCAGTTCGCGCCGGATCTCCGGGTTCCAGAGCTCCTCGACCGCCGGTGTCAGCACCTCCGCGACTTCGTCCGGGTTCAGCTGCCAGCGTGCGTCGGGGGGAACGCGTGCGAGAAACGGATGCACCTCGTAGTCGGTGGGGCCGCTGCGCACCGAGTCGAGCTCCGCGAGCACCTGCACCTTCGAGGGGTCGAGACCGATCTCTTCTTCGGCTTCGCGGAGCGCGGTCGCCATCAATGTCTCGTCGTCGGCGTCGACCTTGCCGCCGGGGAGCGCAAGTTGGCCGCCGTGGAGGCCGCGATCGGTGCGGACGATCAGGACGAGCCGTAGGCGGCCGTCCTCGTCCCGGTACACCGGAACGAGGACCGCGGCGATTCTTTCCTCAGATGACGAACTCGTCGGCAACCGAAAGCGCGTCGTCCAGCGCGTCGAGTGCCTCGTCGAGCTCCTCGCGCGTGATCGTCAGCGGCGGGCAGCACATGACCACGTTCCAGTGCGTCATCAGATAGAGGCCGCGGTCGAGCCCGCGCTTCATCACCGCGCCCATCGGCTTGGCGTCTTCGCCTGCCGCGTTGTACGGCACGAGCGGCTCCCGCGTCTCGCGGTTCTTGACGAGCTCGAGGCCCCAGAAGCAACCAAGGCCGCGCACCTCGCCGATCGACGGATGCTTCTCGGCAAGCTTCGCGAGCTCGACGCGGAACACGTCCCCCATCGCGGCGGCATTCTCGACGATGCCTTCCTCCTGGAACGCCTCGATCGAGGCGACACCCGACGCGCACGCGAGCGGATGACCGCTGTAGGTCAGCCCGCCGGCGAAGTATTTGTCGCGCACCCAGTCGGCGATCGGCTCGCGCACGACCATGGCGCCGAGCGGGACGTAGCCGGAGTTGATGCCCTTCGCGACGGTGAGGATGTCCGGGACGACGTTCCAGTTGTCGACGGCGAACCACTTGCCGGTGCGTCCGAAGCCGGCCATCACCTCGTCGGCGATCAGCAGGATGCCGTGCCGGTCGCAGACCTCGCGGATCGACTGCAGGTAGCCGACGGGCGGGACGATGATCCCGTTCGTACCGGTGACGGTTTCGAGGATCACGGCGGCGACGGTGTGCGCGCCCTCGTACTGGAGGA
>JAUZEM010000218.1 GCA_030839005.1 Actinomycetota bacterium
CAGCTGTACGAGTTGATCATCCCGAACGCCATGTTCCACGTCAGGACCTCGCCGTCCGTCGCCATCGTGCCGTCGTAGAGGTCGTGCTGGTACATCAGCACCTTGTCGTGAAAGAGCCACACGGCGAGCGGATAGGGCTGCCAGTTGCCTACGCCGAGCAGCGCGTTGGGCAGATCGAGCTCGCGCGACATCATCAGCAAGCTCCCGTGGAAGCCCACGGAGTTGCGCGCAAGCCGGTCCCACCCGTCCTCGACCATGAGACAGCGATCCGAGTACGTGCTCAGCATCGCCAACCAACCGTCGTCGTATGCGGTCGGAGTCGGAGACGCCGGGTTGAAGTCGCGAAGCCACGGACGCGCCCCGACCTGGTCGAGGAACACGCAGTCGACCGGAACCTTCGTGTGCCAGTCGTCCATGAACCGCGCGATCCGTTGACGCACGGAGGCGGGGTACGGAGAGACGATCACCCCGGTGTGATCTCCGTAGGAGACTGTCTCCGGAGCGCCCTTCTGGTCGAGAACGGCGACGTCGTTCGTCCGGACGCCCGCCTGCATGGTTGGAGAGCTTGGATCCCACCAGCTCAGGTTTCCGTAGGGCATCACCAGGTCGCCAAGGCGGTGCGCCGCGGCGATCATCGCGTTGAAGTCGCCCGTCGTGCCGTAGCGCGGGTCCGGCGGCAGGAAGTCTGGATCGTTCACGTCGAACCCACCGGTCTGGTAGCCCGCCGGATGCAGAAGCAGCGGCGAGGGAAGTCGCTGCAGCTCTGTCGCCCAGTCACGGAACGGCCTCACCAGGTTGAGGTTCGCCTTGAACAACGGCGCCTCGGCATACGTGGTCATGCCGGCACCGAGCTTGCTCTGCAATGACGGGTACGCATCGATGCCGTTGTCGTGCCGATACGCGAGGATCGACTGTTCGGCCGTGCCACCCACCCGAACGCGAACGACGGGGCTCGTCCATGTCGCCCTGCGCGCAATCCAGGTCTGGAACTCATGGACGAGGCAGTACGTCGAGCCCGAGCACGGGGAGGGCGCCGCCGCGTGGAGGAAGCCGAGCTGAACCGGGTAGAGCGGGCCGCGAGAGATCGAGTAGACGGCGAGGTGCGCGTCGCCTGCGTCGAGCGCGAGATAGTCGGCGAACGCCCAGCGCGACGGGTAGAGCTGAACATCGCCGCCGACACGTGCAAAGAAGGCCGGCGCCAGGCGGATGCCGGGCAGAACGGTGGGCGCGTAGCCGGCAGTCACGGTTGCGGTGTCACCGGCGAGGGCTTCGGGGAATTCGACCCGCGTCAGTGCAGGGCCGTGGCTCTCCACTCGCAGGCGAAGGTCGAACATCGTCGGCAACGCGTGCACGGTGACGACTGCCCACCCGCGGTACATGAGGGTCAGCCTCGCCGCCGCCCGATTCCAGCTGTAGGAGAAGCGGCGCGCAGCACGCGGCGCGAACGAGCAGCCGCCGAGATACGCGTGGTCGTTCTGTGTCGCGACGCCCCAAAGGCAGCGGTTCGTGTTCATCGCGAGACGCACTCCGCTCGCCCGATCGACGAGGCTGAGAATCTTTCCGTTGCGCTTGCTCAGCGTGAGCCGGTAGGCAGGCGTTGTGATGACCAAGCGAGCCGCCCCGTGATCGTCGAACGCAATCGCAGGCGGAGCAGACAGTGCTCCACGGCTCGAAGCCGCCACCGCGAAGATGGTGACGGCGCATACAGCCGCCCACGACCAGATCCGACCCCGTCCGCGCACCGTGCCTGATGATGCCTGTGTGGGGACGTTCCGAAAGATCCTGCCGCTGATCATCGCGGGCGCATTCCTGGTCGCCGCGTCGTCCGGCGCGGGCGCCGGGCGATCAGCCAAGGCGTTCGGGGACTCTTTCGTGACGCGCGCTGGGCTCCGACTCGTCGTCGCCGGCCGGCCGTTCCGGTTCGGCGGAGCCAACATCGAGTGGCTCGGCATCGCCGGCTACGGGCCTTCCGACCCGGTCGGACCGCATTTTCCGAGCCACTACGAAGTCGACGACGCCATGGCTACCGCCAGAGAGATGGGCGCAACCGTCGTCCGAAGTCAGACGATGGGCGACTCGGTGGGCTGCGCCGCTTGCATCGAGCCCGAACTCGGTCAGTTCAACGACGAAGCGTTCGCGCACATCGACTACGCGCTCGCATCCGCGCGTGCGCACGGCATCAAGATCATCCCGACCATCGTGGGAGACGACGCGGCCGAGGGCGGGACGGGCTGCGTCTATCTGCGGTGGCGCGGCATCGCGCAGCCCGCCTGCTCTCTGATCAACATGGCGCCGTTCTGGACCGATGAAACGGTGATCGGCGACGTGGAGGCCCACATCGCCGCGGTGCTGAACCACGTCAACGTCTACACGCACGTGGCGTACAAGGACGATCCGACGATCCTCGGCTGGGATCTGTTGAACGGGGGCGGCAGCCCGGTTCCCTGGACGCGCGAGATCGTGTCCACCATCCGCGGCATCGACGCGCGCCATCTCATCCTCTCGGGCTCCGCGAATGCGGGAATCCACGGAGTCGACGCGTGCGTCAGCTTCGTCTATCCGCACTGGCGGATGGGCCTCGCCTTC
>JAUZEM010000255.1 GCA_030839005.1 Actinomycetota bacterium
ACCGCGGCGAGGACGAGCGTCGCCAGCGCGACCTGGGCCGCGATGACGGCCGGCTCCCGCCGCAACTCGGCGGGGATGGGTCGGATCTCGCGCGTCGACTGCCACGTCGAGATCGCCGCGGTCTTCAGACGGCTGCCGCGGTCGCTGCGTTGCGCGATCAGCGCGACCGCGATGATCAACGTGATCACGACTGGTCGGGCCGCATCGTTGTCCCAGCGGTAGAACACGGCCTCCGAAACGATGCCGAGCCCGACCGAGGCGAACACCGTCGTCGGGAGGCGTTCCATCCGCCCGATGACCGCCGCGCCGAGGGCCGCGAGGAGCACGCTCGGATCGAGCGCCTGGGAGACCGAGGCGCCGATCACCCCGTTGCGCAGGAAGAGCGTCACGTACGCGAGCACGCCGACGATCGCCCAAAGCACGCTCTGCAGCCGTCGCACGGGAATGCCGAGCAGCGCGGCGCGATCGGCACTCTCGGCCGTTGCGCGGAGCGCGGTGCCGACCGCGGAGAAGCGGAAGAAGCCGACGAGCGCGGCGAGCACGAACGGGACGACGATGAGCACGAGGATCTCGTTGCCGCCGAAATGCGTCACGCCGACGTGGAACGACCACGACAGCTCGTTCGGCAGCTTGAAGTCGTTCGCCTTGCCGATCCAGCGCGGCAGGAACAACGTGACGCCGAGGAGGATCTGAGCGATGCCGATCGTCGCGACGGTGGCGATGAGCCTCGGCGCGCGAAAGAAGCGACGGAGGAACAGGAACTCAACGAGGACGCCCAGCAAGATTGCGGCGGCGAGACCGGTTCCCGCCGCGAGGAAGTAGTTCCAGTGGCGTGCCGCGATCAGGAGGAGTGCCAGGTTGGCCGGGAGCGCACCGAGCTCGGCCTGGGCGAAGTTCACGATGCGGTTCGCGCGGTAGACGATGACGATGCCGGCCGCGAGCAGGCTTGTGAGCAGCCCGGCGATGACGCCTTCGAGCACGAAGCTCATCGGCGGGTGCCACATGGCGTCGGCGAGCGCGTACATCAGCAGCAGCGGAACTGCAGGCAGCACCGCCGCGCGTCCGCGGAAGTCGCGCGCGACGAACGGGATCGCGGCGAGCGCGAGGGCGACGATGCCGACGGGGGAGATGGCGCGGCTCGTGGACTGCGACGCCACGCTGATGATGGCCACGACTGCGACGGCCGCGGCGGCTCGGGATGCGAGCGAGTCCAGCGGGGCGCCGAGCTCGCGCCGGCGGAGCGCGACCGTCATGCGCGGGCCGCCACGAGATGGAGGACGATCGAGTCGATCACGCGCCGGATGGCGGTCTCGTCGTCGATGTCGTAGCGCTCGCGGAAGGTTTCCCACGCGTCGGGCCCGGTGAGTACGTCGAGCACGGCGAGGGTGCTCGTCCGGTGAGCGGGGCTGAGGGTGTGGAGCTCCCGGGCGAAGACTCGCTCGAGGTCGGCGCGGGACCGCGCCTGTGCCTCGCGCAGGATGCGGGCGAGCGTCGGGGAGAACGCGGCGTGCAGCCGCGTCGCCCGGGCCACGGCGCCGGCCTGCGCGTACAGGCGGATTCGCTGACGCACGAGCGCGTCGGCGCGCTCCGCCAGTGTCCCGGTCGCCGGTGCCGGGGCGAGGATCGGCGCGACGCGCGCGAAGTGCCGCTTGGCGGCGACGCAGAAGAGATCCTCCAGATCGTCGAAGTGGACGTAGACGGAGCGGACCGACACCGCGGCCCGCTCCGCGATCTCCCGCGCGGTCGGGCGGGGCCGGCCGTCGGCCAGCAGGTCGAGCAGGGCGTCGGCGATCGCGTCGCGGGTCTTCGCCGAGCGGGCGGCGCGGCCGTCGACTGCGGGCGTTTCCAACACGACCGGCGGCGGCGCGTTCACGAAGGCGCAATGTACGGATGCTGCACGCGGTGTGCAAGATCGTCGGAAATCCGCCCGTTGCGGGCCGGGACATTCACCATCTTGGGCCCGGTATCTTGACCGGATGCCGCACCCGGACGTCGCGCTCGAACGCGCGCGCCTGGAATTCGCCGAAACGTGTCTCGGTGAAATGCGGCGGCGGACGGCGGAGCGGGTCTCGAACGAGGACATCCTCGCCGCGAACGAGGCCGATGCGGAGGCGGTGCGCTGGCAGTTGCAGCGCCGGCTCGCGTCGTTCGACGACGACGTCGCGGTCTTGTGCTTCGGTCGCATCGACGAGGAATCGGGCGCGCGCTGGTACGTCGGCCGGCACCACATCGACGACGGAGCCGGCGTTCCCGTCGTCGTCGACTGGCGGGCGGGCGTCGCGACGCCGTTCTACCGCGCCACTCTGGCCGATCCCTTCGGTCTGGAGCGTCGTCGCCGCTTCGTGTTCAGCGCCCGCGAGCTCACCGACGTCTTCGAGGAGGACTTCACCGACCCCGACTCCCTCGCGGGCGCGGGCGGGGTGCCCGATCCGTTGTTGGCCGAGCTCGGACGGGCGCGGACGGGACAGATGCGCGACATCGTCGCGACGATCCAGGCCGAACAGGACGCCATCATCCGGGCGCCGATCGAGACGTGTCTGGTGGTGCAGGGCGGACCGGGGACCGGGAAGACGGCCGTCGGGCTGCACCGCGCCGCGTTCCTGCTGTACGAGCACCGCGCCCGGCTCGCACGCGAGGGCGTGCTGGTCGTCGGGCCGAACCCCGTGTTCTTGCGCTACATCTCGCAGGTCCTGCCATCGCTGGGCGAGACGTCGGCGACGCAGACCACTGTCGACGGCCTGCTCGCGCTGCGCTTCCGCATCGTGGCCGCCGATCCGCTCGCGGTCGCGGCGATCAAAGGCGACGCGCGCCTCGCGGAGGTGATCGCGCGGGGTGCAGCCGATGCCGTCCGCGTACCGGCGGCCGGGTTGACCGTACGGTTCCGCACGCGTCGATTGACGCTCGAGACCGACGACGTGCGCGCGCTCGTCGACGCGGCGCGGCGACGCGACGCGCCGTTCGCGACCCAGCGAGAGCGATTCCGGCAGTCGCTGGTACGGCGCGCGTACGACCGCTACACGGGCGGCGTCGCGATCGAGCTCGACGAGCACGACTTCGGCGTCGCGCTGCTCGCCGACGCGGAATCGCGCAAGGCGATCGACGCGTGCTGGCGCAGCGTGAGCCCGGTCGGGCTCGTGCGCTCCTTGCTGACGCAGCGGGCGTTCTTGGCGCGCGCAGCAGAGGGCGTGCTGTCCGAGGCCGAACAGCGCGCGATCTTGCGGCCGCGCGCGGCCGCCGACGCGTGGACCGCCGACGACCTGCCGCTCATCGACGAGGCGGAGGCGTTGGTCAGGGGCGCGCCCCGCCGCTTCGGGCACGTGGTCGTCGACGAAGCCCAGGACCTCTCGCCGATGCAGCTGCGGATGCTCGCGCGCCGTGCGCAGCATCATTCGATGACGGTGCTCGGCGATCTTGCCCAAGCGACCGGTCCCGCGTCGCCCACGAGCTGG
>JAUZEM010000280.1 GCA_030839005.1 Actinomycetota bacterium
CGCCGGCTTCCGAAGCCCGTCGTCGCCATGGTTGCCGGGTACGCGATCGGTGGCGGCCACGTGTTGCACATCGTGTGCGACCTCACCATCGCGGCCGACAACGCGCGCTTCGGTCAGACCGGACCGCGGGTGGGGTCGTTCGACGGAGGTTTCGGATCCGGCCTGCTGGCGCGCATCGTCGGGCAGAAGAAGGCGCGCGAGATCTGGTACCTGTGCGAGCAGTACGACGCGCCGGCGGCGCTCGACATGGGTCTGGTGAACAAGGTCGTCCCGTTGGCCGATCTCGAGGTCGAGACGGTCGCGTGGGCGCGCAAGATGTTGCAGCATTCGCCGCTCGCGCTACGCATGCTGAAGGCGTCGATGAACGCCGCCGACGACGGGCTCGCGGGCATCCAGCAGCTCGCGGGCGACGCCACCTTGCTCTATTACATGACCGAGGAAGCGCAAGAGGGCAAGAACGCGTACCTCGAGAAGCGCCGACCCGAGTTCGAGAGATACCCCAAGCGCCCGTGACGACCGCGCGGTTGTGGTACCAGGGCGCCCGACCGAAAACGCTGGGTGCTGCAATCTCGCCGGTGCTCGTCGGGACGGCGGCCGGCTCGCTCGATGGCCCGATCGACTGGCCACGCGCCGCGGCCGCGGCCGTCGTCGCGCTCGCACTGCAAGTCGGCGTCAACTTCGCGAACGACTACTCCGACGGCGTGCGCGGCACGGACGCGCACCGACGCGGGCCCGTGCGGCTCACGGCGACGGGTCTCGCTACGCCGCGCGCGGTCCAGCGCGCGGCGTTGCTCTCGTTCGCCCTGGCCGCGGTAGTGGGCGCCGCGCTGTCGATCGTCGTCGAGCCGTGGCTGTTGCTCATCGGGCTCGCGGCCATCGTCGCGGCGGCGACGTACACGGGCGGACCCAGGCCCTACGGCTATATCGGCCTGGGTGAGGTGATGGTCCTCGTCTTCTTCGGGTTCGTCGCCACGGTCGGAAGCGCGTACGTGCAACACGCGACCGTGCCGGGTGTCGCGTGGGTCGCCGCGCTCGCGGCCGGCCTGCCGGCGTGCGGCATCCTGCTCGCGAACAACGTGCGCGACGTCGATACCGATCGGGTCTCGGGGAAACGCACGCTCGCCGTCCGGCTGGGCGCCGAGCGCGCTCGCGGGCTCTATGTCGTGTGCGTCGCGGGCGCAATCCTCGCCGTTGTCGCGTGCGGCGCGTTCGTGCCGACCGCCTTCCTCGCCCTGCTCGCGCTGCCGGCCGCGGTCGCGCCGGTCCGCGCGATGTTGACCCGCCGCGATCCGCCGGGGTTGATCGCGGCGTTGATCGGGACCGTCCGGTTCCAGCTGGTGCTCTCGGCGCTGCTCGCGATCGGGCTGTGGGCCGGCTAGCCGTGTCGAGCTGCGAACGACGCGATGAAGCCGCCGAGAACGGCCGGTTGCTCCAGCGGCAGCGCGTGTCCGCCGTCGAGGCGCACGTGCACGACCTCGCCGCGCATCCGTTCGAGCATCGCGAGCGCAATGGTCTCGTACTTGGCATCGGTCGTGCCGGTGACGAGCGCGACGGGCATCTGCAGCTCTGGGAGCCGTTCCCACATCGGATCCATCGCCCCGGCGCCGAGCACGCGCAGGCAGTGCGCGAGGTAGCGCGCCGACAGCCGGCGACGTTCACGGAGTCCGGGCGCATCGGCCGGGACGGTTGCGAACAGCGGTTGGGCGAGCCAGCGTTCGAGGAACGCGTCGACCCCGTCGCGCTCGACCGACGCCGCCAACGCCTCGTCGGACGCGATGCGCTCGCGGCGCGCGGCCTCGTCGGTGATGCCCGCCGTAGAGCTGACGAGTATCAGGGCCGATACGAGCTCGGGCCGGTCGAGGGCCAACCGCAACGCGAGGCGACCGCCCATCGAGTAGCCGGCGTACACCGCGCGCTCGCCCTGTGTCCCGACAGCCGTCGCCGTCGCAGCGAACGTCGGTTCCGCCGGTACGTCGAGCGCCGCGACTGTGCACGACTCCTCGAGGACCCGCTTCACCCCGCGCCACGACGCGGCCGTCTGGGAGAACCCGGGAACGAGCACCACCTTCGGCCGTGGCAACCTCGTCGGGGAAGGGTGGCTCATCGGGGAAGTGTGGCGCAATGAGCCGGTTCGATGTGACGGCCTCGTTCGCGCGGACGCTCGTCGACGAATGGGTCCGCAACGGCATCACGGCGGCGGTCGTGTCGCCCGGTTCCCGGAACAGCCCCCTCACGCTCGCACTCGTGCGGGACGGGCGCATGCACGTCGACGTCGTACTCGATGAGCGCTCGGCCGGCTTCCGAGCGCTGGGCATCGGTCTGGCGAGCGGCCGGCCCGCGCTCGTGTGTTGCACGTCGGGAACCGCCGCCGTGAACCTGCATCCGTCGGTGGTCGAAGCGCATCACGCGCGGGTTCCGCTGCTCGTCTGCACGGCCGACCGTCCGGCCGAGTTGCGCGACTGGGGCGCCGGTCAGACGATCGACCAGGCCGGCTTGTTCGGTGGCGCTGTGCGCTGGTTCCACGATCCGGGTCCGCCGGACGAAGCGCACGAGGGATCCATGACGAACGCGCGCTGGCGGGCGCTGGCGTGCCGCGCGGCCGTCCATGCTTCGGGTCCGCCCGCGGGGCCGGTGCACCTCAATCTGCCGTTCCGCGAGCCGCTCGTGCCCACCGGCGCGCCCCTGCTCGACGCGCCGGGCCGCGCACACGGCGCCCCGTGGATACGCACGTCGAGCGCGCGCCGCGAGCCCGCCGCCGACGATGTGACGCGCCTCGCCGCGCTCGTGCGCGCGCATCCGCGCGGCCTGCTGGTCGCGGGATGGGGCGCGAGCGTCGACCCCGTCGTCGCCGAACGGTTTGCCCGCGCCGCGGCGTGGCCGGTCGTCGCCGACCCGACCTCCCAGCTTCGGACCGGTCCGTATGCGGTCTCGACCTACGAGGCGCTCCTGCGCGTCGACGAATTCGC
>JAUZEM010000287.1 GCA_030839005.1 Actinomycetota bacterium
CGAGTACGGACCCGATGCGATTGCGGTGGTTCATCGACCATCGCCCGCATGCGCTGGTGACGGCCGCGCGGGTTGTATCCGAGCTTGGTGGCCCGCTCGCCCTGGTGCTGGTCGCGGCGGTCGCCGCGGCGTTGCTGTGGTGGCGTGGCCAACGGCTGCTTCTCGCGTTGGCGCCCGGCATCGCGTTCGGTGTGTCCGGTGTTGGGGTCGCCGCCGGGAAACTCATCGTCGGTCGGAACCGCCCGCCGGTTCCGTTGCATCTCATCGCGGAATCGGACCCATCGTTCCCGTCCGGTCACGCGACGGAAGCGACCGCGGTATTCGTAACCCTTGCGCTGGTCGTCGCGCTGTTCGTTTTACGTCGCCCCATCTTCCGGGCCGCGACGGTGCTCGGCGCTGGGCTTCTGTCGGCTGCGATCGGTACCAGTCGCCTCGTGCTGGGAGTCCATTGGCCGAGCGACGTGATCGCGGGCTGGGCGTTGGGCGCGGGAACCGCGCTCGCGGTCACGCTCGTAGCGAGTCTCCTCGCGCATGTCGGTCCGGCACGGCCCGTGTCGAGCCGTCCGATTGCGCGGTTGGTGCAGCTGGTCACCAGAGAACGGCGACCGCGACAGCTGGAAGCGGCCTAGTTCTGCTGCGCTCGTCCTGATCGGTGCCGGATGCCTGCCCAACCAAACCGAGGCGTAGAAGTGCCGGCCCAGCGGGTGCGCGCGGCACTCGAATCCGGTACCGATTGTGTCGCCAGGATCGGGCTGCTGTGGCGCGGCGAGCGCGGACCGGCGCCAGCGCCGACGAGGGGCGACACGCTGCTATCCCCACTCCGCGACACCTTCGCCGAACTCGACGTCGTCGCCCAACCGGTGGTGTTCTCCGACGACGCGATCGAAGAAGTGAGAGAGGAGCTGTTGCAACTCGATGGCGTCCTCGTGTGGGTCAACCCAATCCAAGATGGACGTGACCGGACGCAACTCGACGCCCTCCTACGAGAGGCCGCTGCCCGAGGTATTTGGGTGAGCGCCCGTCCCGACACCATCTTGCGGATGGGAACCAAGGAGGTCCTCTTCCGCACCCGGCAGCTCGGGTGGGGAACAGACACCTATCTCTACGCAACCCTGGCCGAGTTCCGCGACGGGTTCCCCGCTCGCCTCGCGGCCGACCACGTGCGCGTCCTCAAACAACATCGCGGCAACGGCGGCCAAGGCGTCTGGAAGGTCGAGCTCGTCGACGCCGCCACCGGCGCGAACTCTCCGACGGAGACGCCCCCGCTCGATTCGCGCGTACGTGTGCAACATGCGGACAAGCGCGACGCCCGCGTCCACGAGATGCTACTCGGTGAGTTCATGGACTCTTGCGCCAGGTACTTCTCGAACTCGGGGTGCGTGATCGATCAGGCGTTCCAAGCGCGGCTCGCCGAGGGAATGGTTCGTTGTTACCTCGTCTGCGACGAAGTCGTCGGGTTCTGTCACCAGTGGCCGAAGGGCCTCCTTCCGTCTACGACGGCAACAACACGCGCTCCCGCGGCCAGTGCGCCGCATGTCATGGAGCCGCCGGCGTCGCCTGCCTACCAGGCGTTGAAGACGAAGATGGAGAACGAGTGGGTGCCCAAGATGAAGCGCGTTCTCGACCTCGACACGGCGGCGCTGCCGGTCATCTGGGACGCCGACTTTCTATACGGGCCCAGGACCGCGACGGGCAACGATACCTACGTTTTGTGCGAGATCAACGCCAGTGCGGTGTGGCCATATCCCGAGATGGCGAACCGCAGGCTGGCCGAAGCTGCCCTGGCGGGCACGATCGCATCGAAGGCTTCACGACGATAAACATCCCGCGGTGTGAGTGTCTGCGTCGCGACGTTCGTGACATTAGTAGTGAATCACTGTGAATGATCGTGGTCGTCATGCTCGACGCGTACCGTTCGCCACGCCTGCCAAGTAATCCGCAGGATGAGGGCAGTGATCGCGAGGCCGATCAGCGGGTCGGCGATCTTGACGCCCAGAGCGACAACCGCGGCTGACGCAATCACGCCCAGCGAGACGAACCCGTCGACGCGGGCGTGCTCACCGTCGGCGATGAGCGCGGGGCTGTCAAGGCGATCTCCTGCCCGGAGGCGTACGCGGGCGGCGAGTTCGTTGCCGAAGAACCCGATCAAGCCCGCGATAGCGACCGCACCGAGGTGGTCGAGGTGGCGCGGGTGGAGGAGGCGCTCGACAGCCTCGTACGCCGCGACGGACGCTGACACGAAGATCGTGAGCACTACCGCATATCCGGCCCACCGTTCGCCGCGTTCGCTGCGGGCGAGGAACGCGATGCCAAGCGGAATGGCGGTGAGCGCGTCGCCGCCGTTGTGGATCAGGTCGGCGAGCAACGCGACCGAACCCGAGAGGACGAACACGATCGCCTGCAGAGCCGCCGTGACAGCGAGGACCGCGAGACTGATCGACACGGCGCGCACGCCGGCGTGAGAGCGAACGATCGAACGATCGACGCGGCCGTGGGTGTGTCCGTGTTCGTCGTTGTGTTGGTGGTCCGCCTGCTCGGTCGACCGGAACGGCAGCCGCACGTGACGGTGCGGGGTGTGGTGGTCATGTTCGTGCGTCCAGAGACCGTGTCGGTGCGTAAGCGTGCCGTTCATGCAAATAACGCTAGCGGTGGCGTTTCCTCACCGAGTTCTACGTACGGTCGCCCGGTGGGTGGAGTGGGCGTCGGACATCGTGAAGGACTGGCCCGACGACGTGCTCGATCGGCGGTGCGGCCGCGCTGGCAGCTAACAATTCCGAAGTACCGTAGGTGATCGCATCCATCGAAGAAATCCTCGCTTCAACGCGGTCAAGCCTCACCCGCGTCTCCGCACAGGAGGCCGCGCAGCTCGGTGACGCCGGCGCGCTGCTCGTCGACATCCGTCCCTTCGAGCAGCGGAGTCGAGACGGAGAAATTCCCGGGGCGCTGCTGATCGACCGCAATGTGTTGGAGTGGCGACTCGATCCGGCATCCCCGCACCGGGTTTCCGAGATCGACGGTTACGACCAACTCATCATCGTCGTGTGCAACGAGGGGTACGCGTCGAGCCTGGCCGCAAAGTCGCTGCAGGATCTCGGACTTCGGCGGGCGACAGACCTGATCGACGGCTTCGCGGCGTGGCGCGCCGCCGGCTTGCCGGTCAAACTCGCCAAGTCGGCCGACTGATCACGATTAGGCAAGTCCGAGTTTTGCGCGGACCGGCGTGATGTTCGCCGATCTCGCGGCCAACACCCTCGCCTCGCCTCGCACGATGTAACGATGCCCCCGAAAAATTGGGGGCATCGTCACGAATCCGACAACGCGAACCACCAAAGGGCTGCGTGTTGCGCGGCACGAGTCAGTCGTGCCGCCGGACCTTCACGTCACGCTACGCCCAGGGTCAAGATGCTTGTCCACAGACACCTGTGCAAAACGCGTCCGGAACCGCCCGCCGGCTCGCTCGCCGAGATTCGTCTGTCTTGCCCAACGCGGCCCGATGCCCCCGGGGCGCGATGCGTGTACGGTCGGATCGCAACGCTGCGTGACGCAACCAAGCCCCGGCCCCCGCTTTTCGCCCATGCGAAGGGCAGGAAATGCCGGGAACGTGTATGGCACTCGGAGAAATCGACACCTGTCCGTGGGATTCGTAGCTCAGTACCGGCAGATTGCACCGTGGCGGCAGGTCGTCTACGCGATCTGCACCCTTGGCGTGTTCGGTCTCGTGATCTGGGACTTCTTCGCCCGGTCGGCGCAGTACTCATCGTTGCTCGTGATCGTGTTGCTCGCGATCTCGATCGCGGTGCGCCCGGGGGGCATCCGCGGCCACCGTCGCCACTGACGCTCAACCGGCCGAGCGTCGACGACACGTTGTGACGAACCCGGGCAGTCGTTGGAGCAAGTCGGTGTAACCGCGCGGACCCGGCAGTAGCTCGCGTGAACGAGCGCAAAATCCACATCGACCGAGACTAAGAATCTTCGTTGGGCTCGCCTCGGGAGGTAATGGGGGGCGGTGCTCGACGCGCGCCATGGGGGCGGCTTGCGCGCGTCGAGCACTGCCCCGCGAGGCCACTGGCGTGGGGGTCGCCTGGTGCCTCGACATTCAGCGCGGATGAGGCCACATTGGTCTCCGGTCGGCGTTGGTTCCTCCCGTCAGCGTGGTGGCGAACACCGTCGAGCCGGAACAATCTGCAGTAGTCCGGTGTGGCGCCGATCGCCTCGACTGTCTCCACGTGTGCGCGTCTCCCCGTTCGGGGGCGCCACCGGGGTCTGGGGCAACGACCGCTCCTGCAGTGAGCGTACGCGGTGGGTAGCGACGATTCAACGCCGACGGGCGCCGATTTTGCGCTCGTGTTGCGGTCAACTACGGATGGCGCGCGAGCTACTCAGGAGAACGCGCACCCGCCGCCGTCCCGGCCGGGTCGCGCGCCACATGTTCATCGCGTGGCTCCGGCGCGATGCCGGCGCGGCCGTTACCTTCGCCGGGCCCGACGTGTACGTGCATCTGCTCGTCCCCCGCCTGGAGATCGTGGCACCACTTCCACGTGATCGCACCGGCAATGACAGGTGCCGCAACGAGCATGATCCTGAGTGCGAGCGTGACACCCGTCACCGAGACGCGCATCTGCTCGGCGATCACGTCTTGGCCGCCCGCGAGCGTCAGCACTGCGAAGAAGCTCAGCGCCGCGACACCGATCGCGGTCCGAACCGCGCGGTTCCGGGGTCGGTCGAGCAGGTGATGGGTCGCGCGATCACGCGTGACCCGTCGTTCGAGAAAGGGCCACGCGTACAGGAGGCCGAAAACGATCCCGGGGAGCACGACACCTGGCCAGAAGACTTCAGGGATCGTGAAGCGACCGATGCG
>JAUZEM010000318.1 GCA_030839005.1 Actinomycetota bacterium
AGAAGGACGTCACGATCACGGCGTGTACGTCCAGCCCGACGGGTGGTCATCCGACCGCGACCGGCAACATCGTGAATCACAGCAGCAAGGCGAGCCTCTACACGATCCACGTGAAGTTCACCGACTCGTCCGGCAACGGCGTCGGCGACGGCGTGGCCGCGGTGGCCAAGGTCGACCCCGGAACGTCCGCGACCTGGCACGCCAACGGCGCCCTCAACGCCAAAGGTCCGTTGACATGCAAGTTGTCCTCGGTGACCCGGAACGCGGTGCCGACCGCCTAGCCCACCAGTCGACTCACCGCGCGGGTTCGCCACTTCGGATCACGGCCGGCGACCTCGGCGCGGTCGATCGACTCGACGAGCTTTCGGGCGAGATTTACACCGAGGTAGCGGAAGGGCTCCGGCTCCCAACGCGGCGAGCGGTGCCCGACCCAGGGCAGCCGTGCCAGGTCGCTTGCATGACCGAGCACGAGATCGGCGATCGTGCGACCGGCGAGATTGGTCGTGCTCACGCCGTCACCGACGTACCCGCCCGCCCACGCGATTCCGGTTGTGCGGTCGTAGCCGACCGACGGGTACCAGTCACGGGTCACTCCGACCGCGCCACCCCACCGATGGGTGACCGCGGCGTCGCCGAGCGAGGGGAACAGCGAGCGCAACGTGGCGTGCAGCGCGTCGAACACGCGCGGGTCGAGGTCGAACTCCGGCCGCACGCGTGAGCCGAAGTGATAGGGCGTGCCCCGGCCGCCGAACGCGAACCGGTCGTCGGCGGTGCGCTGCCCGTAGATGATCATGTGGCGGAAGTCGGCGAACGTCGGACGAGTCTCCAGACGAGCATCCGCCCAGAACGCGTCCGGGAGCGGTTCGGTCGCGATCATCAGCGAGTAGACCGGCGCGATCGCGCGGCGAAGCCCGGGGAGCTCGGCGCTGAACGCCTCTGTTGCGCGCACGACGATCTCGGCGCGTACGTCGCCGCGCGTCGTCCGCAAGCGACCCGATTCGATCGCGCGCACCGGCGTGTGCTCGTAGATCGTCACCCCGAGACGCTCGAGCGCGCGCGCCAAGCCCTGCACCAGCTTCGCCGGATGGATCGCCGCGCAGTGTGGAGTGAACAGCGCGCCGAGGTTGGGCCGGCAGCCGATCAGCGCGGTCGCGTCGGCGGGCGGGAGCTCGCGGTAGTCGTCCGCGCCGAAACCCCACGCTCGATGGTCGTCGACCTCCTGACGAAGACGGGCGAGGTGCGCGGGGAGGGTCGCGACCTGGACGGTGCCGCCGCGTGCCCAGTCGCACTCGATCCCCTCTTCGACGACGACCCGCTCGATCTCGTCCAGGGTCGCGAACATCGCACGTTGCATCGCAACGACTCCGTCCCGTCCGTGGCGGCGCGCGGTCGCCTCGCGGCGACCGGCAAACAATGCCGAACACCAGCCGCCATTGCGACCCGACGCACCGAAGCCGACGACCTCGCGTTCGCACACGACGACCCGCAGCGAAGGATCAGCCCGCTTCAGTGCGTACGCGGTCCAGAGCCCCGTGTACCCACCACCGGCAATCGCGACGTCCGCGACGACATCGCCCCCGAGCGCGCCGCGCGCAACCTGCTGCTCGGCCGGCAAGGTCGCATGCCACAAGCTCGCACCGCCGCTGCCGAACATGTCCGGAAGTATGCTCCCGCGCATGATCCGCTCGGAAACGCGCGAGCACGTCGTCATCCTCACGATCGACAACCCGCCGGTGAACGCGCTGCCCGTCGCGGGCTGGTTCCAGCTCGCGGACGGCTTGCGTGCCGCGGGTCGTGATCGCAATACGCGCGTCGTGATCCTGCGAGCCGAGGGCAAGGGCTTCCAATCCGGCGTCGACATCAAGGAGCTCGCGGCCGATCCAACGCATGCATCGCTCGTCGGCGTGAACCGCGGGTGTTACGAGGCGTTCGCCGCGGTCTACGAGTGCGAGGTACCGGTTATCGCGGCGGTTCAAGGCTTCTGCCTCGGTGGTGGCATCGGACTCTGCGGCAACGCCGACATCGTCGTCGCGTCCGACGACGCGACCTTCGGCCTTCCGGAGGTCGACCGCGGCGCGCTCGGGGTCGCAACCCATCTCGCCCGGTTCGTGCCCCAGCACAAGCTGCGGGCGATGTTCCTGACCGGGGCGATGATCACCGCGCAGGAGCTCCTTGCCTTCGGCACCGTCGAACGCGTTGTTACCCGCGCCGAGCTCCTCGACACCGCGCTCGAGCTCGCGGCGGTCATCGCGGATAAGAGTCCGATCGTCATGCGCCGAGCGAAGGAGTCGCTCAACATGATCGATCCGGTCGACGTCAAGCGCTCCTACCGGTTCGAGCAGGGATTTACATTCGAGCTCAATCTCTGGGGCGACAGCGACGAGCTCCGCCAGGCATTCGTCGACAAACGCGACGCCCGGCTCGACTGACCGGGACGGATCGAGGGCCACCCGCTCAGCCGGCGAAGTGGTCGACCGCCATTAGGGTCCCGGCCGTGCAACGCGCGCGCCGGTTCTGGGGTTGGGGGGTCGAGGGCGAGGGCCCCACGACCGAGCAGCAGCGCAAGCTCGGCGAGACGGTCGCGAGGCGCCTCGGCGGCGAATCGCGCGACCCGATCCCGCCGCCGACGATCGACGAGCTCGACCTCCCGGCGCCGCGGTTCACGCCTCCCGCGTCGCTCTCGTCGCTGTGCACCGACGATCCTTTCGAACGGGCCGGTCACACGTACGGCAAGTCGTTTCGTGACGTCTGGCGCGCGCTGCACCGCGACTTCTCGCGTCCTCCCGATCTGGTGGCGATCCCCCGCGACGAAGCGGACATCGTGGCCCTCCTCGACTGGTGCTCCGATCAACGCATCGCCGCGGTGCCCTACGGCGGCGGCTCGTCCGTCGTCGGTGGCGTCGAGTGCGATATCGGCGACGATTA
This sequence comes from Actinomycetota bacterium, assembly GCA_030839005.1. Classification (GTDB taxonomy): domain Bacteria; phylum Actinomycetota; class Acidimicrobiia; order IMCC26256; family PALSA-610; genus PALSA-610. The sequence continues at coordinate 2,926 of JAUZEM010000318.1, forward strand.
CCGCGGCGCAGTCACAATCGACCTGCGCGCGCTCGACCGGGTGCTCGAGGTCGATCGGGTCTCGCGCGCGGCGCGAATCCAGGCGGGCGTTTACGGCCCCGCGCTCGAGGACCAGCTCCGACCGCACGCGCTGACCTTGCGCCATTTCCCGCAGTCGTTCGAATTCTCGACCCTCGGCGGGTGGCTGGCGACGCGATCGGGCGGTCATTACGCGACGCTTCATACGCACATCGACGAGTTCGTCGAATCGATCCGTGCGATCACGCCGCGCGGCGCTTGGGAGAGCAGGCGACTTCCCGGCTCGGGTGCGGGACCGTCACCGGACCGCGCGCTGCTCGGCTCGGAGGGCATCCTCGGAGTGATCACCGAAGCCTGGATGCGCTTGCAGGATCGGCCGACGTTCCGGGCGTCGGCGACGGCACACTTCGCCACCTTCGAACGCGCGGCCGAAGCCGCGCGCGCCATCTCCCAGACGGGCCTGCACCCCGCGAACTGCCGGCTCCTCGACGCAGTCGAGGCCGGGCTGACCGGGGCCGACGACACCGGCGACGCGTTGCTGCTCCTCGCGTTCGAATCGGCCGATCACCCGCTCGGACCCTGGATCGCGCGCGCGGTCGAATGCGCGCGCGATCACGGTGGCACGGTCGCCGACGACGGCATCTCAGTGCGCGACGGCGCGGGGGCCGAAGGCGTGCGCGAGGGCGCCGCCGGCTCGTGGCGCAACGCGTTCATCCGGGCGCCGTACACGCGCGACGCGCTCGTAGGCCTCGGTGCGATCTCGGAGACGTTCGAAACCGCGTGCACCTGGGACGCGTTCCCGGCGCTCCACGAGGGCGTGACGAAAGCCGTCCTCGATACCGCTCAGGCCGCGGGCGCGTGGCCCGCGGTCGCGACCTGCCGGTTCACGCACGTCTATCCCGACGGTCCCGCGCCCTACTTCACCGTGCTCGCGCGGGGCACGGAGCCCGAGCAACTCGCGCAGTGGGAGGCAATCAAAGCCGCCGCGGGCACTGCCATCGGGCTCCACGGAGGAACGATCACGCATCACCACGCCGTCGGCCGCGATCACCGGCGTTGGTACGACCGGCAGCGACCCGAACCCTTTGCCGCCGCATTGCGCGCGGCGAAGGCCGCCGTCGACCCGGCCGGCGTCCTCAATCCGGGTGTGCTCGTCGATCCTGCGGACCCGACGACCGACCTCGACTGATGGCGTACCGCGCCGTGATCTTCGACCTCGGCGGTGTCGTGTTCCCGTCGCCATTCGAGGCCTTCGACGCCTACGACCACGACAGCGACCTGCAGAAGGGCACGACGCGCTCGCTGATCCGTCGGAGCAGCGAATCGGGGGCGTGGGCGGCGCTGGAACGGGGCGAGTTGAGCATGGAAGCGTTCGTCGCCGCGCTCGAGGCGGAGGCGCTCACCGCCGGGTTCCGGCTCGATGCCCGCCGGCTCATGGGCGTGATCGGCTCGTCGCTCGGCCCCCGGCCCGAGATGACACGGGCGATCGGACACATCCGCTCGCGGGGCCTGCAAACGGCCGCGTTGACGAACAACTGGACCGACGAGGACCGACAACCGACAAAGAACGGAGTCCGCGAAACCGGTCTGTTCGACGTGGTCATCGAATCAGCCGTCGAAGGACTTCGAAAACCGGATGCTCGCATCTATGCGTTGGCGCTCGCCCGTCTGAACGTGCTCGCGTCCGAGGCCGTGTTCCTCGATGATCTCGGGATGAACTTGAAGCCCGCGCGCGAGATGGGCATGGCGACAATCAAGGTCATCGATCCCGATTCCGCCCTCGCCGAGCTCGAGCTGATCCTCGGGTTCGCACTGCGATGAGCGCGCGCTGACATGGACCTGCTCTGGGTGCGCCATGCGGAGCCGGAACGGATCGCGCCGGGCACCGGCGTCCCCGCGGATCCAAGGCTGACGGCGCGCGGCCGCGAGCAGGCGGAGCGGCTCGCCGCGTGGCTCGCGCTCGAACCGATCGATGTCGTCTTGTCGAGCCCCCAGCGGCGCGCGATAGAGACCGCCGAACCCGTGGCACGCGCGCACGGTCTCGACGTCCGGATCGTCGAAGGGTTGGTGGAATACGACGTGCAATCGGACTCCTATATCCCGATGGAGGAACTGCGCGCGACGCGCGATCCGCAACTCGCCGCGATGTACGAAGGTCGGTGGGAGGACTTCGGCGCCGAATCGACCGAAACGTTTCGCAGCCGCGTCGCGGCGACGCTCGACGACGTTGTCGCCGCCCATCCGGGCCGCCGGGTCGTCGCGGTCTGCCACGGAGGTGTCATCAACGTTGCCCTCGCCGTCGTGCTCGGTCTCGACCGTCACCTCTGGTTCGATCCGCATTACACATCGCTCTCGCGCATGGTCGCGTCACGCACCGGTGTGCGCTCGCTCGCCTCGCTCAACGAACGTGCGCATTTGGTCGCGAGAAGGGAATCCGCATGAACGTGCATGTCGAAAACGTCGACCGCGTGACGGTCGTCACGATCGATCGGTCCGCCGTGCGCAACGCAGTCGACCGCGCCACCGCGGTCGAGCTGGCCGACGCGTTCCGCGCCTTCGAAGCCGACGACGCGCACGACGTCGCCGTACTGACCGGCGCCGGCGGGACGTTCTGCGCGGGGGCCGACCTGAAGGCGATCGGCAACGACGGCGGCAACACGGTTCGGCCCGACGGCGACGGCCCGATGGGACCGACGAGAATGCTGCTCTCGAAGCCGGTGATCGCCGCGGTCGAGGGCTTCGCGGTGGCGGGCGGGCTCGAGCTCGCGCTGTGGTGTGATCTGCGCGTGGCCGCGCGCGACGCCGTGTTCGGGGTGTTCTGCCGGCGTTGGGGCGTTCCCCTCGTCGACGGCGGCACCGTCCGGCTGCCCCGCCTCATCGGTCATTCGCACGCGCTCGACCTCATCCTGACCGGCCGCGGCGTCAGTGGCGACGAAGCGATGCGGATGGGGCTCGCCAACCGTCTCACCGAGCCGGGCGACGCGCGGCGGCTCGCGATCGCGCTGGCGTCCGAGCTCGCGGCGCTGCCGCAGGTCTGCATGCGCGAAGACCGCGCGTCGAGCTACGCGCAATGGGGTCTCGGATTCGACGACGCGATCCAAGTCGAGCTCGAGCACGGGCTCCGCGTCCTGCGATCGGGGGAATCGCTCGCCGGCGCGTCCCGGTTCGCGGCCGGCGCGGGACGCCACGGCGCGGCTGCCGAGTCGTAGTATTCGGCCGTGGCCACCGAGCGGACCGTTGGCGATCTCATGAGCCATCCGGTGGTGACCGCGCAACCCGCGGAGACCGTGGCGTTCGCGGCGCAACGCATGCGCGAGCACCGGGTCGGGTCCGTCGTCGTCATCGATCACGACGATCGGGCCATCGGGATCCTGACCGAGCGCGACATGATCCGGCTCGCCGCGGCCGGATCCGACGCCTCGACCGCCAAGGTATCGGAGTGGATGACGGCCGACCCCGACACGATCGGGCCCGGCGTGGAAGCGCGCGCCGCGTTCGCGAGCCTGTCGGAGCGGGGCTACCGGCACATCCCGGTGGTCGATGGCGGCGCCGTGACCGGGCAGAACGCCGGACAGAAACTGGTCGGGATCGTGTCGATGCGCGACCTGATGCGCGTCGCGATGATCCAGCCCGCCGACGCGCAGGCGCACGAGGTGCCGAAGGGGCTCGAGGGCGTCGTCGTGGCCGACACCAGCGTCGGCGACGTACGCGGGCTCGAGGGCTTCTACCACTACCGCCAGTACAACGCCGTCGAGCTCGCCAAGTCGCGTCCGATCGAAGACGTCTGGCACTTGATGTTCGAGGGACGACTGCCGACGACGACGGCCGAGCGCGAGTCGTTTGCCGGCGGCATTCGCGCGCGCCGCGTGATCCCGCCCGCGGTCGCCGGGGTACTCCCCGCGATCGCGATCGCGGGCGAGGTCTTCGTGCCGCTCGCTGCCCTGCGTACGGCGCTGTCGCAGTACGGCGCGGCGCTCGGCTTCCGCCCGTCGCACGACATCGACGCCGGGACCCTGCGCGACAACGCGATGTCGACATGCGCGGTCGTCCCGACCTTGATTTGCGCGCTCTGGCGGCTGCGCCGGGGGCTCGATCCCATCGCGCCGCGCGACGATCTCGGATACGCGGCCAACTACCTCTACATGATGCAGGGCGAGGTGCCCCAGGCCGAACACGCGGTCGCGGTGGAGAAGTACCTGATCTCCACGGTCGACCACGGTTTCAACGCGTCGACCTTCACCGCGCGGGTCATCACCTCGACCGGAGCCGATCTCGGCGCCGCGGTCGTTGGCGCCATCGGCGCGCTGTCGGGTCCGTTGCACGGTGGAGCGCCGAGCCGCGCGCTGCAGATGCTCGACGAGATCGGTACGGCCGATCGCGCCGAGCCGTGGCTGCGCGCCGCGGTCGAACGCGGCGACCGGCTGATGGGATTCGGTCATCGCGTGTACAAGACCGACGACCCTCGTTCATTGATGCTGCGAGACGTCGCCGACTCGCTCGGCGGAGACAAGATGGAGCTCGCGCGTCACATCGAAGCGACCGCGGTCAAAGTCCTCGACGAGCTGAAGCCGGGACGACGGCTGTATACGAACGTGGAGTTCTACGCCGGCATCGTCATGGATCGTTGCGGCATCCCGCGCGAGCTGTTCACGCCCACGTTCGCGGCGAGCCGGACCATCGGCTGGTGCGCGCACATCCTGGAGCAGGCCGCCGACAACCGGCTCATCCGCCCGAGCGCCCAGTACGTCGGCCCGCCACCCCCACAGCCGGTCCCGCCGATCTCAACCTGAGGCCCGATCTCCACCTGAGTCAGGCCCGCGCGCCAAGACGTCGTCGAGGATCTGCGCGAGCTCGCCGGGATGGAGGGTCTCGGAGGTCGCGACGAGCTCGGCGTGCGTCCACCAGCGATGCTCCAGAACCGACCGGCGTTCGACATCACTCCAACCGGAGTCGTCGATCGCGAACCGGCGGCTGCGTGCGCAGAAGAAGTGCTCCGCCTGCCGGTAGCGGACACCCTCGAAGTCGAAGTGCGCGGTCCGGCGGAACACCACAGGTCCGAGGTCGGCAACTGCGAACCCGGTCTCCTCGCGCAGCTCCCGTCGCGCCGCGGCCTCGACCGTCTCGCCGTCGTCGAGGCCGCCGCCCGGAGTGAACCACCAGGTCCCGGCCTCGGGGCGCGCCGGGTCGCAGCCTCGCAACAGCAGGAGCGCGCCGTCGTCGTCGACCAGCAAGACCCGCGCCGCGACGCGGTCGGTCACACGCAGCGGCGTCGCCGGGTCCTCGAGCACGCGGCCCATCGCGACGGTGGCCCGCGTCCGCCATTCGGATCCGTCGAGCTCGACGATCGCCAGACGGTCGATGCTCACGGTCTCGTCGACGGTCCAGCCCCGGATCGCGTCCCACGCCTCACGCGCCTGCGGCGCGGACACCGTTCGGGCGTGCGTCAGTGTCACGTGCGGGACGTACTCGAACTCCGGAGCGTCGATGACGCCCAACGCCCGCCGTATCGCCCCGATCGCTCCTTGTCCGTCTTCGATCGCGAGGTAAATGCCGGCTTCGGGCGCGCCCCAGCAGCGCGCCGTGGTCAACCGCAGCGACAACGGCGGACGCGTGGAAGCAACGAACTCGAGCTGCGACCGGAGTCCCCCGAGCAACGCCTCACCGGCGTCGTGCACGACGGTGATGTGCGGCCGGATGTGACGCGCCGTCTCCGGGTCGAAACGGGTCCGGATCCCGTCGACGCGTTCCGCGAGCGGGCGGGGCAGGAACATCGTGACCTGACGGCGCACCACCGTCACAGATTGGCACGCACTCCGGGCCGACATCGTGGCCGGCACGCGGTTGCGCCGAGCACGATCAACCGGTGAATGGCACGGTCAAAGGCAGGAGGTGGGAGGCTGATCGGCGATGAGCAGCTCTGAGTCGGGCCCGGCGTCGGCGCGCACGCGGCGCGAACCGCCGCGGTTTCGCCCCGTACGGGTGCGCCGGGTCGAGCATTCGAGCCCGCGCCTGGTCCGCGTCACGTTGAGCGGCCCCGACCTCGAGGGCATGACCGTCGAGGAGCCCGCGGCCAGCGTGCGATTGCTTCTTCCGGCGTCGGGGACGGACGGCCTCGTCATGCCGCGTTGGAACGGCAACGAGTTCCTCCTGCCCGACGGGCGACGACCCACGATCCGGACCTTCACGCCGCGCCGCCTCGATCGAGATGCGTTCGAGCTCGACATCGAAGCCGTCGTCCACGGCGACGGCGTCGCGTCGAAGTGGGCGGCCGCGGTCGGGCCGGGCGGACCCGCGGCGATCTCGGGTCCCGGCCGCGGGTACCTCATCGACCGCCAGGCACCCGCGTTCCTTCTCGTCGGCGACGAAACCGCGATCCCCGCGATCAGCCAGCTGCTCGAAGGGTTACCGACCGAGACACCGAACCACGTCCACATCGAGGTCGCCCGCCCGGACGCGCGCCTCGCATTGCCCCGGCATCCGCGCGCGATGATCGACTGGCACGACCTGCCGCCGGGCGCGGCCCCCGGCGACACGCTCGTCGACGCGGTCCGGAATGCGGATCTCTCCCCCGGCGCGCGTGTATGGGCCGCCGGTGAAGCCGCGGCGATGCAGCGCATTCGCCGCCACCTGTTCGAGGAGCGGTCATGGTCCCGCGGCGACACCACAGTGCGCGGCTACTGGAAGCACGGGCGCGCCGGCGACGGCGAGAAATAGCGCCACCACGAAAAAAATGGAAGTGGGAAAATCGGGCACTGCGGACGCGCCACCGGCTCGCCCGGGTGGTCAAAGGAGCGGGTTCGCCGTTACCGTCGGGACCAACACCGAAGAGGAGGTCGGCTGTGCGTATCGAACACTCCGTCACGACGCTCTCGTGGATCCCGTCGTATGCGGTCACCGGCTTGAACAAGGCCTTCTTCGAATCGGGCTTCACCCACTACGACGACCCGCCGCCCGACCAGCTCTACGACCTCGACGAGATGAAACGCGACGACCGGTTCCGGTACGCCAACCGGCTGCACGCATTCATCGACGTCGAGGACGGCCGCATCACCGATTGCGGGTACGTCGGTGGCAGCATCATGGGCGCGACGACCGTACGTTTGGGGTCGAGAGACCTCGCCCGCTTCCAGGCGGTCGAGTTCGAGGAGCTGCGCGCCGAGCCCGAGGTCACCGAGACGTCGGCGCGGTTCGTACAGACGTTCGGCGGCCACGTGGCGCTGCCCGCGCCGCGGCACGTGAATCGTCCGCCGTTCGTGAAGCTCCAGGCGCCGACGGTCTGGACGACGCTCGCGCTCGTATTGCGCGCCGACGGCGACGCCGAGTGGGAGTTCGTGGGCGCGAGCCCGTTCCCGCGTCATTGGGTGTTCGACCACGATGGCAAGCTCGCCGGGAAGGCCGGGCTCGCGAACTTCAAGGAATGGTGGCGTCACTCGTTCGGCACGCACACGCCGTGGGGAGAGCTCGACTCTCCGGCACTGGTCACTACCGTCGAAACGGCCCTCGAACGAGAGTTGTCGGCGGAGATCATGCAAGGTGGCGAGAAACCCAAGCTCCGCACGATCAAAGAAGGCCAACTGCTCATGGAGCAGGGCGAGCTCGGGCACGAGCTCTACCTGCTGCTCGACGGAGTGCTGGCCGTCGAGGTCGACGGCGAAGTACTCAGCGAGGTCGGACCCGGTGCGATCCTCGGCGAGCGGGCGATCATCGAACCCGAGGGACGCCGCACGGCGACCTTGCGCGCGCTCACCAAGTCGCGCGTCGCGGTCGCGGACACCTCACAGATCGACCGCGACAAGCTGCGCGCGATCAGCGACGGCCGCAGCGCCGCCTCCGACTAGGGCCGTGAGCCTCGACCCGACGTATGACGCCGTCGTTGTCGGCGCGGGCCCGAACGGCCTCGTCGCGGCCGCGTTGGTCGCGGACGCAGGGTGGCGCGTCCTCGTGCTCGAGGCCGCTCCCGACATCGGAGGTGGCAGTCGCTCGAAGCAGCTCACGCAGCCGGGCTTCGTGCACGACGTGTGTTCGGCCATTCATCCGATCGCCCTGGCATCGCCCGCGATGCGTTCGTTACCGCTCGCCGATCACGGTGTGAAGTGGATCCACCCTGACGCGCCACTCGCGCACCCACTCGACGGCGGCCGCGTCGCGTTGCTCGAGCGTTCCGTCGACGCCACCGCGGCCCGCTTCGGAAAGGACGCGCGGGCGTACCGTCGCCTCGTCGGACCCATTGTCGACGGCGGGGACGCGTTGATCGAGTCGCTACTGTCGCCCCTCGATCTCCCGCCACGCCATCCGTGGCTGTTGGCTCGATACGGAGCGATCGGAATTCGACCGGCGACGCGCGTCACCCGTCGCTTCAGCACCGAAGAGCCGGCCGCGCTGGTGACCGGGCTGGCCGGCCACTCGATGCTCTCGTTGCAGTCACCGATCACCGCCGGCTTCGGACTGTTTCTCGGTGCGCTGGCGCACCACGTGGGATGGCCGATGGCGGAAGGCGGGTCGGGGGCGATCGCGACAGCGCTCGGCGCGATCGTCGAGGCGCGCGGTGGCACGATCGAGTGCAACCACCGCGTCACCTCACTGCGGGAACTTCCGCCGACGCGCGCGACGCTGCTCGATCTCACCCCCCGGCAGGTGTTGGCGATCGACGACGGCCGCCTTCCCGCTCGCTATCGCCGAACGCTCAGGCGCTTCCGTTACGGACCGGGTGTCTTCAAGATCGATTGGGCACTCGACGGACCGGCACCGTGGACCAATCCCGAGATCCTCCGCGCCGCGACGGTGCACCTCGGCGGAACGGGGCCCGAAATCGTCGCCGCGGAGCGCGACGTGCAACGCGGACGCCATCCCGAGCGGCCGTACACGCTCTTCGTTCAACCCACGCTGTTCGACCCGACTCGCGCTCCCGCCGGCCGGCACACCGCGTGGGCCTATTGCCACGTGCCTCACGGCTCGACCATCGACATGAGCGACGCCATCGAAGCACAGGTCGAACGATTCGCACCAGGCTTTCGCGATCGCATCCTCGCCCGCCACACGATGGGGCCCGCGGCGATGGAGCAATACGACGCGAATTATGTCGGCGGAGACATCAACTGCGGGGTCGCCGACCTGCGACAGTTCTTTGCACGACCTCGACTCTCGTTGCACCCGTGGGCGACACCGGTCCCCGGCTTGTATCTCTGTTCGTCGTCGACACCACCCGGCGGCGGTGTGCACGGCATGTGCGGTTGGCACGCGGCGCGTCTCGCCTTGCAACGCCACCAACATGCGGCGTGACGGCCTCTACGTTCTGCCGCCGCGCAGTTGCACGGTTGCGTTGACGCTGCCATAGACACTGCGGCGGCCGGAGAAGGAGCTGTAGTCGACCTCCACGGTCGCGTTGCCGCCGCGGAGTATCCCGTCGTACGGCGCGGCGGTCAGCGAATAGTGCGTCGGCCCGTCGCACGAGATCTCGTCGAAGCCGTAGGCGTGCAGCAGCGCTCGACCGGCGCGCTGGATCGCGCTGACCTGGATGTAGACATCGGCCGGGAGACTGCAGGTCAAGGTGCCGGTTACGGTGACGTTCCCGGCGCGATCGAACGAGCCCGTGGGGTTGATCGTCGCGCTGATCTGCAGGGTAGGCGGCGGAGGAACGGACGCGTCGAACGACAGCGCGGCGGACGCGGCCTCCGTCTGATCGATGATGTTCGCGACGATGAGCACGCAGTTCGACGGAGCACAGTCGAGGCCGGCTTGCTCGCTTGCCGGGAAGATCACGCGGAACACGTCGTAGGTCGTCGACAGGTTTCCCGACCCGTCGGCATTCGAATATTGGAGGGTGGAAAGGTCGCAGTCGTCCTGAGAGATCGCGCCGGTCGTGCACTCGATGACGGCAAGCTGGGTGTTGGCGGTGTATCCGCTCGCGGACACGCGCACCGGCTGGGCATCGACGAGACCCGAGTCCGGCGTGACGTTCACGAGCGGTACCGCGCCTGCCGGCGGGGCGACCATCCCCGATGTGACCGCCGCCGCGACGATCGCGACGCCAACGACCATGAATCGCCTCACGTTCTCCCCCTCTTTCGAGGCGCGCTCGGAACCACGACCAATACGCGGCACCCGGCCTCGCCCGTGTCGGGAGTAAGACGCACGAGGCCGCCCCAAGGTTCCGATCCGTTGCAGAAGAGCGGCGTCGCACGCGTGTTAGCGTCGATCGCTTGGGATTGTCGCGTCGCAGGTTCGTCGGGCCGCCGCGCCACGCTCGTCCATTGGCGCGCGTTCTGAGCGCGGTGCTGCTCGTCGCGGCCGGGTGCAGTGGCGGCGGATCGAGTCCACCCGCCCAGGGCATACACAAGATCCGCCACGTGATCGTGATCATGCAGGAGAACCGCTCGTTCGACAGCTATTTCGGCACCTATCCCGGCGCCGACGGGATCCCGCGCCGGCACGGGGTCCCGACCGCCTGCG
>JAUZEM010000443.1 GCA_030839005.1 Actinomycetota bacterium
CCGGGATGCTCGCGAGCGCGAGGGTCACGGACGCGATCTTCTCGTCGACGCGCGTCAGCAGCGCAGCGAGGATCAGCACGCAGACGAAGAGCGCGGTCGCGGCGACGCACGCGTCCCGAACGGTCGCCGCGCCGGTGAACACGGCGAGGTTCGCCGCGACGAGCACCAGGCCGCCGGCGACGGCCGCGCGGGCCGGCGATACGTCGCGGCGGCCGGCGGGCTCGTTCGAGGCGCGCGCGAGGAGCGACGCGATCGCCGCGACCGCGAGAGCCGCGACTGCTGCCCAGGAGGCGTGCAATGTCGTCGCCGACGTCCGGCCGGCGACAACGCTTCGAGCGGCCGCATCGAGGTCGCCTTGCCAGATCGAGCGCAGCCAGCCCAGCGGCCCGAACGTGGCGACGAGGCTCGGCCCCAGCGCAACGGCGACGCCGGGAGCGACGAACAAGGCGCCGGCCGTGCGCGTTCCGGCCCGCCACGACGCGGGCACCATCGCCGCGAGCCCGACTGTGGCGGTACCGAGCACGGCCGCCACGAGCAACAGCCCATGCGCGTCGACGGAGCGCCACCAGGGCACGAGCAGCGCACCGAGCAACGCGCCGACTGCGAGCGCGGGCAGCGCTCCGGGTCGTCGCGATCCGCGGATGCGCACGACCGCGGCCGCGCCCGGCGCAAGGGCGACGACAAGCATCACGGCCGCCGGAGCGAGCATGTCCGGGAACACGTGTGTGTCGCCGACGGCGATCACCGTCGCGATTGCGGCGGCGGCCCACACGAGCGCGGCTTCGACCGACCCCAGCACGACTGTCAGCCGTTCGATCGCGGGACGGAGTACAGCGAACGCGACGACGATCACGAACGCGACGAGTCCGAGACCGAGCGCGACGCTCCACGGCGCGTGCGCGAACGTCGCGACCAGGAGCACCGCGCTGGTCGGGAACGCGATGGCCATACCCGCGTGGCCGATTCGTCGTGAGACGAAACGCGCGACCAGCGCCGCCATGCCGCCGAGCACCACCGTGCCGATCGCCCACCACGCCGTTCCTGAGACGTGCGCGCCGACGCCGGCGCGCCGGAGCGCGTGCCAGTCGATTGCCGCAATCGCGATCGCGAGCGCCGACAGTGCCTCGGCGGTCGCGGGGAGCCGCCGCCTGCACGCAAACGCGAGCGCCGTCACCGCGACGGTCGCCCCCCCGAGGACGGCGGCGCGCCCTCCGTCGCTCAGGTGTGACCACGTAACGACGGTGAAGGTCACGGCCGACAACGCGAGCAACGCGACGCCGAGCCACAGCAACAGACCACGCACGCCGGCGATGCTCCACTCGCCCTGCGTGTCGCGCGGGAGCGGCGTCGGCGGGAACGGCGCGTCCGGCGCGCCCCGAGCCCCCGCCGCCCGCGCGTCGTCGAGCGCGAACGCAACCTCGGCGCGCCTTTGCCACAGCGCGCCAAGTTCGCGATCGAGGGCATCGAGGTCGCCGGCGAGCTCCCGCATGCGAGCCGCCATGTCGCCGGCGAGCTCGAGGCCGCACCACGCACAGAACGCGGCGTCCGCCACGGCTGCGCCGCAGCGCGGGCACTCTCCGAGCTGGCCGTCCATGCGGCTCCCTCCGTCTGACATGCGACTCCCGGCGCCGCGGAAGGGTTGCACAGCCCTCGGATTCATTTCGCCGCGCCGGACAAATCCGTACGCTTCGGGACGTGCAGCATGCGATATACCTGCCGCCATTCGGATCCTTCGGCGACGTCCACGCACTCGTCGACCTCGCCGGAGCGGCAGAGAACGCCGGCTGGGACGGCTTCTTTCTGTGGGACCACATCCAGTACGAAGCCCCCGTCCCGCTCGCTGACGCCTGGGTGGCCCTCAGCGCCATCGCGGCGTCGACGTCGACGATCCGGCTGGGCCCGCTCGTCACCCCCCTCGCGCGTCGCCGACCGTGGAAGGTGGCCCGGGAGGCGGTCACGCTCGACCACCTCAGCCGCGGACGCCTCGTACTGGGAGTCGGACTCGGGATCCCGTTCTGGGGCGAGTTCAGCTCGTTTGCCGGGGAGGCAAGCGACGACGGCGAACGGGCGCGCCTGCTCGACGATGGGATCGAGATCATCACCCGCCTGTGGTCCGGCCAACCGACCACCTACCGAGGTGAACGCTTGTCGGTCCGAGACGCCCACTTCCTTCCGCGGCCACTGCAGCAACCGCGAATCCCCATCTGGTCAGCGGCGCTCTGGCCGCCGGCGCGACCCGGCCCGATACGGCGGGCGGCGCGATGCGACGGTGTGTTTCCATTCAGCGGCGCGGCGCTCACGCCGGCACAAGCGGCACAGGTGCACGACACCGTCACCCGCGAACGCGGCACCGACGAGGCCTTCGACCTGTGCGTATGGGGGTTCGCGGATCAGGCCGCCGAGTACGAAGCCGCCGGGGTCAGCTGGCTCATCGAGTCCGCCGGACCCGAAGACGTCCTTGCCGATGTGCATCGGACCATCGGCGCGGGCCCACCCCGCTGACGAGCGGGAGTGGGACGCTTTCCTATGAATCCCTTGATGGAACCGACGACGTGCCCACCGTGTCTTTGGGAGCATGACGATGAAGCACGCCGAGCCGTCGAGCGATCGGCTGGCTGAAGTCGAATTCGAACGCTTCTACCGGGAGGCGTGGCCGAGCGCGGTCCGACTGGCAGGTCTGCTCACCCAACACGCCGGCGCGGCCGAGGACCTGGCCCAAGAGGCGTTCGCCAGGATGTATCCCAAGTGGGCGCGCGCGGAGCATCCTTCCGCCTACCTGCGCACCACGATCGTCAACCTCTGTCACAACTGGCACCGCCAGAAGACAACCGAGCGCACCAGGCTCCCGATCCTCGCCGAGCCGTCGACGACTGATTTCGCGTTCGACGAGTTCGCCGACGCGGTCGCGGCGCTGCCCTACCGCCAACGGGCCGTGTTGGTGCTGCGCTACCACAACGGCTTGAGCGAGACCGAGATCGCCGATGCGCTCGGCTGCCGCGCCGGAACGGTGAAATCGCTCGCGTCACGAGCGCTGGACCAACTGAAGAAGGGAATCGAGCAATGAGCGCCAAGAGCTACGACGAGCTCGAGACACGCCTCACCGAGCTGTTCGACCGCCAGGCGCGCGCCTTCCCCGAATCGACACGCGAGTGGTCGGACAATCCCGTTTCGCCAATGAACCCCCTCGACGAACAGCGGAAGCGCCGGCGCGCCCGCACGACGTTCGGTGCCGTCGGTGCCCTCGCGGCCGCCGTCGCAGTGATCGTCGGCGTGATGAACTACAACCAGAGCGGCGGGCGCGTGCGTGTGAAGCCGCCGGTACAGGGTCAGCCGCTCGGTCGTGCGGTCTCCTGGCAGAGCGAGAACAACCTCGTGCAGTTCAAGGCGGATGACTTCCTCATCGAAGCGAACGGCAAGCAGTTCAGCCCGCAGAAGACGCCGGTCGCCGTAGACAGCGATCCGGGCAGCGCCGACTATTGGACCCTCGAAGTGACGTGGCAGGAACACGGCGTCGAGATGCGCATGTTCATCTACTTCGCGTCCGACGGTCGCGACTGGTGGGCCACCGAGATCCGCACCTACGACGGCAAGACCGACGATGACTGGATCGAGCCGTACCTCGGCACCTACTTCAAGTCGCCGCTCGGCCGGCCGTTCATCGGTGATCTCGATCTCGTCGACAAAGCCACCGGCTCCTCCTTGCACGTGCACGGCCTCCGACTCGAGACCCATCCGAAGAAGTTCGACTGCACCGTCGGCTCGGGCA
>JAUZEM010000482.1 GCA_030839005.1 Actinomycetota bacterium
GCGGCGACCGTCGACGAGCTGCTCGACCGGCTGGGTGACGCGGACGGCGCGCCACTCAGCGCGCTGGACGCGGCCTCGCGCGCGGCGACCGCACTGTGCGCAGGAAAGCACGTCGACACCGAGGCACTCGACGCGGCGGGCGCCGAGCTCCGGCGATGCGGCTGGAACCTGCACCACGCGCGCGTGCTCGTCATTGCCGGGCGAGCGCTGGTCGGCAGCGACAATCAGGCGGCGATCGACCGCTGGACCGCCGCAACGGCCGTGTTCGCGGCGTGCGATGCGGGGACGCGGCGCGACGCGTGTCTGCAGTTGCTCGACCGCCTCGGCCCGCGGGGCCGGCGCGCCCGCACCGCGACCTCGGGTCCGGGGGCGTTGACGTCGCGCGAGCTCGAGGTGGTACGGCTCGCGATCGAGGGCCTGGCCACGCGAGAGATCGGTGAGCGCCTCTTCATCGGGCGCCGGACCGTCGAGACGCACCTCACCAACGCCTACGCCAAGCTCGGCGTCCGCTCGCGAGTCGAGCTCGTGCGGATCGCCGACCAGTTCGCGCAACCCGCGGCTCCGTAGCCGATATCCGTACCGGTACGGAGGACACATCGAACGCCGCCCTCTACCTTCGAACCTGTGAGCGACGCCTCGCCTCTGGACGAAAGGACCCGGTCATGACCGTCATCACGAACCCCGATGTACTGACGCAGGACATCCTCGACCGGTGCGCTCGCCGCGCACCTGAGTACGACCGTGACAACCGCTTCTTCCACGAGGACTTCGAGGAGCTGCGTGCCTCCGGTTACCTCCTCATGGCCGTGCCGGTGGAGCTCGGAGGGCTCGGGCTGTCGCTCGCAGAGGTGTGCCGCGAAACCGCGCGGCTGGCATACCACGCGCCCGCGACGGCCATCGCCACCAACATGCACGTCTACTGGACCGGCGTTGCCGCCGATCTCTATCGGAGCGGCGACCGCTCGCTCACCTGGCTGCTCGAGGAAGCCGCGGCGGGCGAGGTGTTCGCGGCGGGGCACGGCGAGGCCGGCAACGACCTCCCGCTGCTGTTGTCGACGAGCAAGGCCGAACCGGTGGACGGCGGCTATCGCTTCACCGGCCACAAGATCTTCGGGTCGCTGAGCCCGGTCTGGACCCGGCTCGGACTCCACGCCATGGACACGACCGACCCGGCCAACCCCAAGATCGTGCACGCCTTCATGCCGCGCTCGACGGAGGGCTACGTCATCAACGAGACGTGGGACACACTGGGCATGCGCGCGACGCGTAGTGACGACACGGTGCTCGACGGGGCATTCGTGCCCGACCGCTACATTGCCCGGGTCGTCCCGGCCGGCTTCGCGGGCGCCGATCAGTTCGTCCTCGGCGTCTTCGCGTGGGCCCAGCCGACCTTCTCGAGCGTCTACCTCGCGATCGCGCAGCGCGCTATGGACCTCTCCGTCGCGGCACTCGGAAAGCGCACGTCGATCGCACTCGGCGGACAGACGCTGGCGCACCACCCGATGCTCCAGCACGCGGTGGCAGAGATGTCGCTGGCGCTCGAAGGCGCGGTTCCGCACCTCGAGAAGACGGCCGAGGACTGGTCGAACGGCGTCGACCACGGCGGTCTCTGGCCGGCCAAGCTCGTCGCGACGAAGCACCACGCGGTCGAAGCCGCCAAGCACGTCGTCGACCTGGCGATGGAGGTGTCGGGCGGCAGCGGCATGTTCCGTTCCAACGAGCTCGAGCGGCTCTATCGCGACGTGCGCTGCGGTGGCTTCCACCCCGCGAACGCCGCGCTCGTGCACGAGATCGTCGGCAAGACGGCGCTGGGTGTGCTCGCCGACCCGCAGCGCTGGTAAACGCAGACTCCGTTCGCGGCCGGGTGGCCCGCACCCGGCCGCGTCACGAATTCGAGTAGATCCGGTCGGGCGCGATGAAGACTGCGGTCCGACCCTCGGCCGCCATGACGCGGTCGTATTCGTCCCAGTCGTCGTGGGTTCCGCCCGCCGCCACGAACACGGCGCGCAGCGTGAGGCGAAGGGCCTCGGCGTCGAGACCGACGATCGGGTCGTCGGGACCGAACAGCTCCGCTGAGCCCTCGACCGCAACCCACTCCCATCCGGATTTTGCAACGAGCGTCGCGCGTGGCCGCACACGGAGGTTTCGCAGTTTGCGCGAGCGTCCCGCGGCCACGATGCCGACGACCGGCGTCGGTGAGACGGGGTGGTCGACGACCCCGGCGTTGACGACCGACGCCTGAACGCTCACGTCGTCACGCAGCGTGGTGACGACGCAGAGGCCGTTGTCGGCGCGGCAGATCCGGGTGAAGTCGGCGAGATCAGTCATGCGGCCAGGCTAGGCACGCAGGGGGGCGTCTGTCCGTCACGGAACCGTAACGGGATCGTGTGCAAGGTGAGGGTCGACCGCTATGCACACACAACCCCGCGCCCTCGATTCGCGCAAATGGATCTTCGCCACGGGTGCGCTCACCGGAGCCGCGATCGTGCTGGCGTCGCTCGTGATCCTGAGCCCTCTGACGGCGGCTCGCAATGATCTGCGCCGTGCCGCAAATCCGCTGTCGGGGCAGCTCGCCGCGCTGCGCACGACGCTGCTGCACTTTCAGATCTTCCTCGAACGGAACGTCGACGACATCGCGCCGGGCACGCCCCCTACACCGACCGAGCTCGCGAGCGGCGCCCTGCTGACACAGACCCAGAAGGACCAGGCGACGACCGTGGCGAACGGTCTCCGCGGTATGGCGAGGTCGAGCGACGCGCGCGCTCTCGACGCCGCGATGACGGCCCTGGGAGCCGCGCTCGACAAGATGACTCCGATCGCAGTAGGAAGCTTCGTTCCACTCGCCACCCGAGCCCGGATCGTCGAGAGCGAACGCACCGCGCTCGAGCGCCTGTGGAACCTCACAACTGCGCTCGAGAAGCATCTCGCCGACGACGACACCGCGACTGACGCCGCGGCCGATGATCACCTGGGTCGCGCTCGTACAGCACTGCTGATCGCGGTCGGCCTCGACCTGTTACTCGTACTCGGCACCGCGTTCGTCTTCGGGCGTCGCGCCGGGCGCCAAGCGCGCGCGCGACGACTCGAGGTGCAACGACAGGCGTATGAAGCACGGTTGCTGAGGGCATTGGAAATGACGAGGACCGAACCCGTCGTCTACGACGTGATCGGCGAGTCCTTGCACGACTCGGTACGAGACCTGAGCGTGGAAATGCTGATAGCCGACTCCAGCCGGGCGCACTTCCGGCGCGCGCTGTCGAACAACGGCGAGTTCGACGGGTGTGGCGTCGTCTCCCCGCTTGATTGCCCGGCGGCGGCCGGTGGCCAAACACTCGTGTTCCCGAGCAGTGGTGCGCTGGACGCATGCCCGCATCTCAAGGACCGCCCCTCCGGGCCCTGTTCCGCGGCGTGTCTCCCGGTCAGCATCGCGGGCCGCACCGTCGGCGTGACGCACGCGGTCGGCCGCGACGGCATCCCGCCCTCGGAGACAGACCTGGAAGCGCTGAACTTCACGTCGCGCCGCGGTTCCGACCGCATCGCGATGCTCCGCGCGTTCGCGACCTCCGAAACCCAGGCGCGGACCGACCCGCTGACGGGCCTGTTGAATCGCCGAAGCCTGGAGCACCGGGTGCGCGACCTCCGCCGCGAGGGGACGCCGTACTCCCTGGCGTACGGCGACCTCGACCACTTCAAGATCCTGAACGACACGTACGGTCACGAAGCCGGCGACCGGGCCCTGCGCCTGTTCTCGCGGGTCCTGCGCGACTCGATACGCCCCAACGACATAGCTGCCCGTTACGGCGGCGAGGAATTCGTGATCGTCCTGCCCGACTGCGGCACCGACGTCGCCGTCGGCGTACTGGAGCGGGTCCGCGAACGCCTGACGCTCGCGCTGACCGCCGGACACGTTCCGTCCTTCACGGTGAC
Source organism: Actinomycetota bacterium (assembly GCA_030839005.1). Classification (GTDB taxonomy): domain Bacteria; phylum Actinomycetota; class Acidimicrobiia; order IMCC26256; family PALSA-610; genus PALSA-610. The sequence continues at coordinate 3,928 of JAUZEM010000482.1, forward strand.
GTTCGGCGTCGCGTCGACTGCGTACGCGACCGAATACGACGAGATCGTGGCCATCGCCGATCGGGCGCTTCTCGACGCCAAGGCGGCCGGCCGCAACCGCGTCGTCGCCGCCGAATTCCCCGGCGCTGGTCGCCAGCCGATCGAGCAGATCTGACTGGATATACAGATTCGGATTTTCGGTAGAGGCAACTCTGCCCGGCGTTCGGGAGCTCCTATAAATCGCGGCGTTGGCATAGGCCATATCGCGCACGAGGAGCATTTTGACCACTGTGCTACAACTAGCGCCGCCCGAGCATTGCAGGAAGGTGAGGAGTATGGCGCCAAAGCCAGTTGTCAAAAGTGAGGTCAGAGTGTCGGCCTCGGAAGAGGCAGAACATGCCGTCGCCGAGTATCTCTCGACCCTTGGAACGCCGAAGACGCGCGGACGACAGGCCCGGCCCAAACCCGATTTCGAGGCCGCGACCAAGGGCATCACCGACCCTCTCGCAAAGCTCGCAGCAATCAAGGCAGAACGGGAACGCGTCGCAAACATATTCGTCGGCGATGCCGCCGAAGAAGCTTTCGTCAAGTATGGAAAGGCCTGGGCGAAGATCCACGATTACGACCGTGAGGATTTCGCGGCTCTCGGTGTTTCCAAGCGTGTCCTCGATGCGGTTTTCGGAGGGGCTCAACGCCCCAAAGCCAAATCCACTTCGAACCGCGCGCCGCGGGTGAGCACCAAAGACCTGGCGGACAAGATCACCTCGAAACCGGCCGGAGCTTGGCTGACCCTCGCCGGTGTCATGCGCGAGATCGGCGGATCGCCGGCCACCGTCCGCAAGGTGCTCGACGAGCTCGCTGAGGCCGGCACTCTGACCGAGCCCATCGACGACCCGAAGCACGCAGGCAAAGGCCGGGCGGCGAAGGTCTGGGAGCGAAACTAGTTGCCGCGTCAGGCAACGTTTGCGCGCTTCACCAGCTCGCGAGGTGCCTGGTCGTCGGCGTGGCAGTTTCGTCACGCGATGTAGCGGCGGTCGAATTCCCGGCGACGATGTCGAGAAATCGGGGCCTGCTCCGTCCCAGGGTGCATTCGGCTCGCAGGGCCGACGTCACACGAGGAGAACACCATGGCCAAGTACCTGTTGCTCAAGCACTACCGAGGCGCGCCGGCG
>JAUZEM010000505.1 GCA_030839005.1 Actinomycetota bacterium
CGCTGACCTTGCCGAGCTCGCCCGTCATCGACACGAGCTGCTGATCGATCAGGCCCTTCTTGCCGTCGAGCTCCGAAGTGGCCCGCAACCGCTCCTGGTCGAGCAACGCCCGGTTGGCGTCGAGCAGGCGCGAGAGGAGCTCGCTCGAGTCGGGCGGTTTCGGCCCGTCGAACCGGCGCCGGCTCTGGGCCGTCCACACGAGCACCCCGCCCGCCACGCATCCGAGCAGGCACGCCCCGACGACGCCGAAAACCACTGCGATCACCATGGGTCGACCCTAACCACGAGGTGTGACACTCACGACGACGTCGTCGCAGTCGGGGTGGAGGAGGCGGAGGAGGCGGACGATGTCGTCGCCGTGGTGTCGAGCACCGGAATCTCGCCGTCGCCGAGCACGGATGCGATGACGGACCGCACCGGCCCTCGCCGTTCGTGCTCGTAGCTCGCGACCTTCTGGTTGAAGGCGAGCGCCTCGGGGCGCGAGGGATCGGCGAGAAACTGAGCGAGCGCCGACAACACCGCCGCGTTGTTCCGCAGCCGCGGCGAGGCGGCGGCGGTGGCGACGAGCCGGCGGGCGAGCCCTTCGACGTCGTTCGCGGCCGCGACTTGGATGGCGAGGGCGGAGTGCGCACGAACGTCGTGCCAACGGGCGAGGGTTCCGTCGACGTCGCCCGCGAGCGTTCGTATCGGCCCGGGGATCGGTCGCAGCTTGGCGTCGATGACCGACAAGAGGTCGTAACGGTGATCGAGTCGTCCCGAGAGCGACGACCACGACGTGTCGACGTTGCTCTTCGCCTTCTGGAGATCCGGACGTGCGCTCAACAGCGACGACCCGGCGCCCACGACGGCGGCCACGATCAGGACGGGGAGCAGCACGCGTACGACGCGCAGCACGTGCATGACGGACGACCCTAGTCGTGCGCGGCTTCGAATTCGGTCATAGGGACCGCCAGGAGAACGCCCGAACTTCCGCGGAGAACCGCTCGAATTCGACCCAGGGACAGATCCGCGGGCCGGCAACGGCGAAAGTCTTCCGGGATAAGGTCGCGCGACAGAGGAGGATGCGCGATGGCGCGGATCGTCGTGATCGGCGGCGGAGTCGGCGGACTGACCAGCGGGATGTTGCTCGCTCGCGACGGCCACGACGTGACGGTGCTGGAGCGTGACGCCGCGTCGCCGCCGGATACGCCCGACGACGCGTGGAACAGCTGGGACCGGCGAGGCGTCAACCAGTTCCGCATGGTGCACTTCTTCGCCCCGCGTTTTCGCGCGCTGCTCGAGTCGGAGCTCCCCGACGTCGTCGTCGAGGCCGAGGCGTTGGGCGCGCTCCGTTACAACCCGATGCGCCTCGTTCCCGACGAGATGAGCGGTGGGTACCGCGACACCGACGCCGAGTTCGTGGCGCTGACGGCCCGCCGTCCGGTCATGGAGGCCGCGCTCGCCCGCGCCTGCGCGCGCACACCCGGGCTCGATGTGCGGCGCGGTGTCGCGGTCTCGGCGCTGCTCAGCGACGGCGACGTCGCGAGCGGCGTTCCGAACGTCGTCGGCGTACGCACCGACGCCGGCGACGAGCTGCACGCCGATCTCGTCGTCGACGCGGCTGGTCGTCGCTCCTCGTTGCCCGCGATGTTGACCGCGTTGGGTGCGCGCGCACCGGAGGAGGAGCTGGAGGACTCGGGCTTCATGTACTACGGGCGTCATTTCCGCTCGGTCGACGGTTCGATCCCGCCGCTGATGTGCGGACTCCTGATGCCATGGGGAACGGTGTCGACGAGCACGTTGCCCGGCGACAACGGCACGTGGGGACTGGCCATCATCACGAGCGCGAAGGACGCGGCGTTGCGCGCCTTGAGGGATGTCGACACCTGGATGCGAACCTGGCGGGCGCTCCCGCTCGTGGCCCATTGGGTCGACGCCGAGCCCCTCGACGACGAGGTCGCGATCATGGCGAAGATCGAGGACCGCCACCGTTCGTTCGTAGTGGACGGCTTACCGGTCGCAACCGGTGTGCTCGCGGTCGCCGACTCGTGGGCGTGCACGAACCCGTCGCTCGGGCGCGGCGCGGCGATCGGCTTCATGCACGCGGTCGAGCTGCGCGATCTGCTGCGGGTCGCGTCGATCGACTTCCCCATGGAGCTCGCACAGCGATGGCACGAGGTCACCGAGGCGACCGTAGAGCCCTACTACCGCGCGACGCTCGACTTCGACCGGCATCGCCTCGCCGAGATCGACGCGGGCATCGAAGGCAAGATGTACGACCCCGGTGATCCTCAATGGGAGATCGGCCAGGCGCTCACGGCCGCGGCCGCGAAAGATCCTGACCTCTTTCGCGCATGGCTGAAGATCATTGCCGTGTTCGCCTGCCCCGACGAGGTGCTCGCGCCACCCGGCGTCGTTCAGAAGGTCGTGGAGCTCGGCGCGAACTGGCGTGACGAACCGTCGTTCGCACCGACACGCGAAGAGCTGTTGGCCGTCGTGGGCGGCTGATCAACAGGGGGAAAGATGCGCATCGATTCCAGTGGCGTGACGCTCGACGTGCAGGTCGAGGGCGACGGTCGCCCGGTCGTGTTGTTACACGGCTTTCCCGACACGAAACGATTGTGGTCGAAGCAAGTCCCGGCGCTGGTCGACGCCGGCTTCCAGGTGATCGTGCCCGACCAGCGCGGCTACGGAGCCAGCGACAAGCCGTCCGAGGTCGAGGCGTACTCCATCCCGTTCCTGGCAATCGATGTCACCGCGATCCTCGATCACCTCGGCCTCGAGCGCGCCCACGTCGTCGGGCACGACTGGGGTGCGGCCGTTGCGTGGGCGACGGCCGCCTTCGCGCCCGAACGCGTTGATCATCTCGTCGCGCTGTCCGTCGGTCACCCGACGGCGTTCTCGAGCATGGGCATGTCGCAGCGGGAGAAGTCGTGGTACATGCTGCTGTTCCAGTTCCGCGACATCGCCGAGCAGTGGCTCACGATGAATGACTGGGCGAACTTCCGCGAGTGGTCGCAGCACCCCGACACCGATGCGGTCATTTCCGATCTGCAGCGCGACAAGTCGTTGACGCCGGGCCTCGACTGGTACCGCGCCAACATCCCGCCGCAGGCGTTGATCGATCCGCCTCTCGAGCTCCCGCCCGTGCAGGCGCCGACGATGGGTATGTGGAGCAGCGGCGACTTCGCTTTGCTCGAGGAGCAGATGAGCGGGTCGTCCAAGTACTGCGCCAACTCGTTCCGCTACGAGCGCGTCGAGGGTCCCGGACACTGGATGCAGTGGGAGGCGCCCGATCGGGTGAACGCACTCCTGCTCGACTTCCTGCCGCGGTAACTGGCGAAGGTCGCGCACAGTGGTGTAACGCACGCGTCACGCGTCCGCGACAGGCGCTGTGGACGATGGGCGAGTGCATCGTGGGTTGGTCGCCGAGCACGCGACACGCATCGCCGCTCCCGCCGGTTCTTCGCCCGCCGGCACTTTGACACGAGGCGAAACCGGATGACCGGCACCGCGGTCGTCGACGGTCCGGGTCAGGAGCTGCCGAGTCACGAGCTGATGGTCTCGGTTCTCGACACGTTCACGTTCCGCGCCGGCGACCGCGCCCTCGCCCTTCCGAGCGGTTCGCGCAAGCTGCTCGCATTTCTCGCGCTCCGGGACCGGCCCGCAACCCGCCACCTCGTCGCATCGACGCTGTGGCCCGGGGCCCCGCCGCAGGACGCGGCGAGCAGCCTGCGTTCCGCGCTCTGGCGGCTCAAACCCACCGCGAGCGCCGCCGTCATCGTCGAGGATCTCGACCTCGGTCCGCATCCGGACGTGCGCGTCGACATACGCGAGTCGAGGGCGCTGGCGCACCGCTTGCTCGATCCGTCGAATGAGATTCTGCCGAGCGACGAGACCGCGGCGGCCGTCGCGTCGCTGTCGGTCGACCTGCTGCCCGGCTGGTACGACGACTGGGTCGTGATCGAGAACGAGGAATGGCACCAGCTCCGGTTGCACGCGCTCGAAGCCATGGCCGCACATCTCACGTTGAAGGGTCGGTGGGCCGAAGCTGTGATCGCCGCGCTCGCGGCCATACGCGCGGAGCCGCTTCGAGAAAGTGCGCACGGTGCGCTGATCAAGGTGTTCCTGGCCGAGGGAAACCAGATGGAAGCTCTCGAAGGTTTCAACCGGTATCGCACGATGCTGAAGGCCGAGCTCGGCATCGAGCCGACCGCGCAGCTGACCGGTCTCGTGAGCGACCTCGGACGGCGGCGATCGGACCCGTGACATGTCGTCGGGCTTTGCGTCGGTTTGATCTGTCGCATCTGCTTGCTACGTTGCGGCCATGGCTCGTTCCCGGGCCGCGTGCGCGACGCTCGCCGTCGCCCTGCTCGGGAGCGCCGGGTGGGGCTGGTGGTCGGGCGGTCGGGTCGCGGAGAGATTCGACGCAACCGTCGTGCACGTGGTCGATGGCGACACCATCGTCGTCGAGGTCGCGGACCGCACCGAGACGGTGCGCATCCTCGGAGCCGACACGCCCGAGACGGTCGATCCGCGCAAACCGGTGCAGTGCTACGGCCCGGAGGCGAGCGCCCACACGAAGGCGCGGCTCGCGCCCGGCACCCGGGTAACGCTCGAGACCGACGCCGAGGCCCGTGACAAGTACGGCCGCCTGCTCGCGTACGTGTACGTCGGTGGCGTGCGCTACGACGACGAGCTGCTCCGGCTGGGTTTCGCGCGTCTGCTGATCATCCCGCCCAACGGCGTGCACGCCCGCGCGATGCTCCGGGCCGCACTGGAAGCTCGCGCGGCGCGCCGCGGCCTCTGGGGCGGGTGCTGACGCAGATCGACGCGGTGGCCACCCCGAGCCCGTGATGCGACACTTTGGACGTGGCGGATGATGTGGCGGACCTTCCGACGGGGACGGTGACCTTTCTCTTCACGGACCTGGAGGGTTCGACGCGCCTGTGGGAGGACAAGCCGGAGGCGATGAAGGCCGCGCTGGCCCGGCACGACGACCTGCTGCGTGAGGCGGTCGAGTCGTGCGGCGGGCACGTGGTCAAAACGACCGGCGACGGGGTGCTCGCCGTGTTCGCGACCGCTCCTGAGGCGTTGAACGCGGCGGTTCGGGCGCAACGCTCGCTCGGCTTCGAGGCGTGGAACGAGACCGGCCCGCTGCGGGTGCGAATGGGTCTGCACACTGGAGAAGCCGAGAACCGGTCCCGCGACTACTACGGCGCGGCGCTGAACCGTGCCGCGCGACTGATGTCCGCCGCGCACGCCGGCCAAATCGTCGTCTCGAACGCGACCGAACAATTCGTACGCGACGATCTGGCGCCCGAGCTCGATCTGATCGACCTGGGTGAGCACCGGTTCCGTGATCTGCCGCGACCGGTGCGTGTCTTTCAGGTGACCGCGCCCGGTCTGCGGCGTGAGTTCCCCAAGTTGCGTTCGCTCGACGAGTTCCTCGGCAATCTCCCGCGCCAGGTCACGTCGTTCATCGGCCGCGGCGAGGAGCTCAAGAGCGTCGTCGCATCACTCGATGAGCATCGGCTCGTGACGCTGACGGGTCCCGGCGGCATCGGCAAGACGCGCCTGTCGATTCAGGTCGCGGCGGAGTTGCAGCCGCGCTACGCAGACGGGGCATGGATATGCGAGCTCGCAGGGGCGAGCGACGGCGAGAGCCTGCTGCAACTCGTCGCGGCGACCCTCGGAGTGCAGCCGCGCGCAGACGTCTCGCTCGAGGGGAGCATCGTCGGCTTCCTCGCGACCAAGCAGCTCCTCTTGATCCTGGACAACTGTGAGCATTTGATCTTCGCCGCCGCACGGCTCGTCGGCGCGATTCTGCGAGACGCGTTCGATGTGCGCATCCTCGCAACGAGCCGCGAGGCGTTGGGAGTGACGGGCGAGCGGTCCTCCGCGCTCGGAACGCTGCCGCTCCCCGATCCCACCGGGGATTACGGAGCGATCGCCGAGCGTGCGGCAGTGCGCCTGTTCACGGAGCGGGCAGCGGCCGTGCGAGAGGGATTCGTGCTCGAGCCCCGGAATGCCGCGACGGTGGCCGAGCTCTGCTGTCGTCTCGACGGCATTCCCCTCGCGATCGAGTTGGCCGCGGCGCGAGTCGTTGCAATGAGTCCGGCGGAGATCCTGGCTCGTCTCGACGAGCGGTTTCGGCTGCTCATCGGGGGGGAGCGCGCGGGCGCGGAGCGTCATCAAACGCTGGCGGCCGCGGTCGAGTGGTCCTACTCGCTGCTCGATACCCCGGATCGACTCGTCTTCGCGCGCTTGGGGGTATTCGTCGGTGGCTTCGACCTCGCCGCGGCCGAAGCCGTGGTAGCTGCGGAGGGCATCGAGCGATCGGATGTCCTGAATGCGGTCGCGAGTCTGGTCGCCCGGTCCATGGTCGTGGCCGAAGAGCACGACGACGCAACGACCCGCTACCGGATGCTCGAGACGCTGCGCGACTACGCGCTGGAGCGCCTCGACGACGTGCATCCTTGGAAGCGCCGTCATGCGCAGCACTACGCGACCTTCGCCGAGCAGGCCGGTCGTGACGTGACGAGCCCGGACGAGGTGCGCTGGCGGCGGAGGATCCGCTCGGAGCTCGACAACCTCCGAGCCGCCGTGAGTTGGGCGCTCGTTCGGGACGAGAGCGACGCCGGGCTCGCGATTCGCATCGTCGCCGGGCTGGCCCGGGAGTCGTACCTCGATCGATCGGCGGGCATCGGCGCCTGGGCGGAGCGCGCGGTGTCGCGAACATCAGGGGTCGCCGCCGGGCTGCGCTACGCCGTGCTCGCGGCGGCCGCGCAGGAAGCGCTCGGCCGCGACGATCTGAAGGCCGCGCGTTCCTTCGCGGTCGACGCCGTGCGCGAGGGCTTTCCACCGGACTGTCCCGCTCCTGCCTGCGGTCATATCGCGCTCGCGATGGTCGACGCCTATTGCTCGGAAGTCGAGGAGGCGCTTCGGCTGATCACGGAAGCGGTTGACGCCATGGATGTCGCCGGTGGCGACTTGTACAGTCGGACATCTCTTCATACGCGGTTGGCGCTCCTCCAGACCTGGAACATCAAGCCCGCTGCACGCGCCCAGGCCGAAGAGGCAGTGGGTCTCGCCCGTCGGCTCGGAAACCCGTCGGCACTGGCCGACGCGCTCTATGCATTCAGCTGGGCCGCGTGGTCCGACGATCCCGATGTTGCCCTGGCGGCCCTCGACGAGTGCATCGCTCTCACACGCGCGGGCGCCAGCGACAGTGTGTTCGACGGCGCGCTCGCCCAGGCCGCGCGGCTGCGCGCCGGAAAGGATGAGAGCGACGCGGCACTCGACCTGTTGCGCGAGGCCGTCGTGCACAGCTACCAGATCGGGTACCGGCGTGCGGTGCACTTCGCGCTGTCGTGCGGCGTCGAGGTCCTTGCGCATTTCGGCTACGCGGAACCCGCGGCGGTCATCTCGGGATATGGCCCCGCTCGTATCACGCGAACGACACCACCCCGGGTTCTCCGGGCTGCTCTCGATCCCGACGCGTACGAGCGCGCCGCGACGCGCGGTGGCGCGATGACATTCGACGAGATCGTCACCTTCACTGTTGCGCAGCTCGACCAGATCCGTGGAGACCTCAGCTCTTGAAGACGAGCGGGCCTTCACGGTGCCGCGAACAAGCAAAGACAGCAAGCAGGAGCAACAAGGAAAGGGATGTCATGCCAGGAATGCAGGTCGCACTCGGCTTTCTGAACAAGATGTTCGGAGACCCGGAGTACCTTCGGAGAGACCGCGTCAACCTCCTCAATCTCTTCCGCCCCGGACAGACCGTCAACGAAATGGTCGGTGTCGCCAACGAGATACTGAGTGGCGCCCTGGAGGGCGGTTCCGTGGTGGGCGCCGACCCGACGAAGATCGCCAACCTCCTCAAGGGAGAACCTCCCACCATCATCGAGGCGCAACGCGCGGTGGTGCAACGCAACCTCGAGCGTGAGGAACCCTTCGGAATGACGTTCGCGTGGGCGCCGGCGTACGACTGGGAGCTCACCGTGTGGGAGTCGCCGCCCACCGACATCAGCCCGGGCTGGATCACCGTGCTCATCAGGGGCCGCTACCCGAGCGACCAGCAGCCCGTCACCGGCAAGGACATGGACAAGAAGTGGGGATGAGCGTGCTCGAGCCTGCGCCGATCGAGAATTGCGACGAGTGCGGCTTCCGTTGGGATCGGTATACCGACGAACAGGCGGTCGGCGTCTACCTGGTGGCCGGTGGGCTCTTTCGGGGTGTGCTCGACGGTGTCGATCTCGACCTGGCCAACACCCGGCCGGTCGCCGAATCGTGGTCGATCCTCGAGTACGTCGATCACGTGCGCGCCTCGATGTGGATCTGGCGGTTCGTCGTCGACGCGGCGGCAACCGACCTCGGGCTCGATCTGAGCACCGGCGGAACTCGACCGATGGATCCGGAGGTGAAGCGGTTCGACGACGTCGAGTCCACGGTCGCGGCAATGGAGGCGGAAAGCGCCGAGCTGTTCACCCTGCTACTCGGTTTGGAGCCGGAACAGTGGGACTGCTCCTCGCGGCTGACCCTGGGTGCGGTCGATCAGCACTGGATCGTGCGGCACGCGGTGCACGAGATTCTCCACCACCTCCACGATGTCGGACGCATCCGCGCCCGTCTCGGTGACCGCGTTCCCACCCAGACCGGTTCGGTTGCCCAGCTCAACATCAGCGGTGGAGGGGTGCCGAAGCATCCGGTTGACGAAGCCGAGGTGACGGTCGCGGGCATGACCGGCGATCATCACAACGACCGAATCCACCATGGCCGGGGATTCCAGGCGCTGTGCCTCTACAGCAAGGACGTGATCGAGACGCTCAATGCCGAAGGTCATCCGATCTACCCGGGTGCGGCAGGGGAGAACATCACGGTGGAGGGCATCGACTGGGCCGCCTTGCGCCCCGGCACGGTGATGTCGATCGGCGACGACGTGACAATCGAGTTGTCGTCGTACGCGACGCCCTGCGCCAAGAACGCCGCGTGGTTCGCCGATCGGGATTTCCGCCGGATGTTGCACGACACCAATCCCGGCTGGAGCCGCATCTACGCCACCGTGCTCGGACCGGGACGCATCCGTAGCGGCGATCAAGTGGTCGTCGAGCCGTGAGCCGCGGCGTTCTTGGCGCACGGCGCGGCGCCTAACGGGTTGTCGCGAGGACCTCGTCGACGATTTCGAGCGTGGTGTCCGGATGCAAGAAGGCGAG
>JAUZEM010000541.1 GCA_030839005.1 Actinomycetota bacterium
CCGACCACCTCCTTTTCGAGGTCGCGGCGCAAGACCTCGACCTCAGGTAGCTCCGGCATGCTCGCCCCCCTGCCCGTCCGCCTCGTCCTGCAGACGCGTCCATGCGACCCACGCGGCGGACTGCTCGGCTTCCTTCTTCGAACGGCCGTCGCCCTCGCCGTACACATGATCGGCGACGTACACCAGCGCGAAGAATTGCTTGGCGTGATCCGGGCCTTCGTCGCGGACGACGTACCGGGGGCGCCCGAGAGATCGGGCCGCGGTGGCCTCTTGCAGGCGGGTCTTGAAGTCGCGGCCGCCCGGGCCGGCCGCGGCGACGGCGATCCGCTCCGACAGACAGCGCAGCACGAGGTCGCGGGCGACGCCGAAGCCCCGATCGATATAGACCGCTGCGACCACCGCCTCGAACGCATCGGCCAGGATCGACGGCTTCGCGCGCCCGCCCGCCGCGTCCTCACCCTTGCCGAGGAGGAGATGCGCACCGAGGTCGAGCTCGAGCGCGAGCTCCGCGAGCACGCGCGCGTTCACAACTCCCGCGCGCACCTCCGAGAGTTGTCCTTCGGGAAGCTCGGGGAAATGCTCGAACACGTAGTGCGTCACGACGAGCCCGAGGACGGAATCGCCGAGGAACTCGAGTCGTTCGTTCGATTCCGGTTCGCCGTTCTCGGCGCACCAGGAACGATGGGCGAGCGATCGCAGCAGAACGCCGCGATCGTCGAAACGGACTCCGATGCTCGCCTCGAGCGAGTCGAGTCCGTCGAAGGACGCGAGCTGACTCACGAGCGTCGTGCCGATCCGAGCCCGGCAAGCGCGCACTCCACCGCATCGCGTACGGTGCGCAACTCCACGAGATCGTCGTCGTCGATCGAGAAGCCGACGGTCCGCTCACCCAGCTCGGAGATCACGCCCTCCACCAGATCGATCACCGCGAAGTCGTCGGCGTCGAGGTCTTCGCGCAGCCGGGTGTCGAGTGTGACCGTGTCGGGGTCGACGCCGAGGATCTCGACGAGCTGATCGCGCACGACGCGCTCCACGTCGTCACCGCCGACGGGTCCGCGATGACTGTGCGTCTCAGCGGGCACCGGTTCTCCCGCCCTCGCCGAGCGCACCGACCGACTCACGCAGTTTTGCAACGACGTCGGCGTGTACGCAGTCGCGCGCCACCCGCACTGCATTGACGATCGCGGTCGCCGAAGACGACCCGTGCGAGATCACGCACACACCGTCGACGCCCAGCAACATTCCGCCGCCGGTGTTGTCGGGCACGAGCGTCGCCGCCGCCTGGAGCAGCCGGAGCTTGAGCGCCTCGGCGGAGTCGGCCCAGGGAGCGCCGGGCTCGTCGACGACGCCGAACACCAGGCCGGCCAGACCCATGACCGCGCCCTCCATGGTCTTCAAGGTGATGTTGCCGGTGAAGCCGTCGGTGACGATGACGTCGGCGCTCCGCCGCATCAGATCGCGGCCCTCGACGTTGCCGACGAAACCCTTCACCTCGGCGAACAAGTCGGACGCGCGCTTCCGCAAGGCGTCGCCCTTCCCGGGCTCCTCGCCGTTGGACAGCAGCGCGATCGTCGGTTCGCGCACGCCGAGCCGGACGCGCGCGTAGGCGCGGGCGAGCTCGGCCCACTCGACAAGCCATTCCGGGTCGGGGTCGACCGTCGCGCCGCCGTCGACGAGCAATTGGATGCGGTCTTCTCCGATCACGGGTATCGGGATCGCGATGGCCGGTCGGTGCACGCCCCTGATGCGCCCGAACCGCAACAGCGCAGCGGCCATCGTCGCACCGGTGTTGCCGGCGCCGACCATCGCGGCGGCGCGCCCGTCGCGGACGGCCTCGGCCGCGCGCACGATCGACGAGTCCTTTTTCGCCCGGACCGCCGACGCGGGCTCCTCGTCCATGGCGATGACTTCCGAGGCGTCGAGGAGCGCCACGCGCGGTGGCGTTTGCTCGTCGGGCAGATGTACGCGCAGCGCGTCCGGCGGCCCGACGAGCAACACGTCGACGTCGCACGCGTCGACGGCCTGCAACGCCCCCGCGACGATCTCCGCAGGCGCGCGGTCGCCGCCCATCGCGTCGATCGCGATCACCGGCGGCACGGGTCGCTTCCGGCTACTCGACGTCGAGGACCTGGCGGCCTCGGTACCAGCCACAGTTGCCGCACACCCGGTGAGGAAGCCGCGACGCGCCGCAGTTCGGGCACAGCGAATGCGCCGGGGGTGCGAGGCGCATGTTGGCGGACTTGCGCGAACGGGTCGCCGAGCGGCTCGTCTTGCGCTTCGGGACGGCCATGGTTTCGCAGCTCCTCGTAATCGTGACGTCGAGATCGTGAACGTGAGGTCGGAGGGTCTAGAGGTCGAGCGAGCGCAGCGCCGCCCAACGGGGGTCGGGAACGGTTGTGTCGCAGGCGCAGGTCTCGAGGTTGTGGTCGACACCGCAGTTCGAGCACAACCCGCGACACTCGGGCCGGCACAGCGGCACCGCGGGGAGCTCCAGCAGGAGCGCGTCGCGGATCAGCGGCTCGAGATCGACCACGTCGTCGTCGGAGAGCAGGTACGTCTCGCCCTCGAGCGGTTGGCGTTCGTACAGCTCGCCGACCTGCACCGCGAGCTCGCCGCCGACCGGGACCAGGCACCGGCTGCAAGCCGCGTCCCAGGGCGCGGTGATCGTGCCCCGGACGACCATGCCCTCGGACACCCGCTCCAGCGTGAGATCCACCGCGATCGGCCGGCCGGCCGTCACCTGGGCGCCCGGACCCCGCACGTCGGAGAGCGCGCCCTCGAGCTGGACCGTCCGGGACGCGCCGGGCCGTCGCAGCAGATTGGCAACGGGGATGCGGAACGCGCTGGTGGTCGACATGGCAATCGCTTCGGAGGCGGTTCGGAGGATCCTTGGGAATCGTCTGGGAGAACTACGGACCGGCCGGCTGGTCGAGCCCGGCTGGTCCGGCGCGCGGAATGTACCGCCTGACGCACCGTGGGCGCGGCGGATCGTAGCAGGTCAGCCCTGTTTTCTCGGCGACAGAAACCGATCAGACCGAGCGGGTTGGGACCCGGGATTCAGCGCCGGTCAGCGCGTCAGAGATCGTCCTGGTCGAAGAAGCCGGCGTCGTCGGCGTCGGACTCGTTCACCACCGGCGAGGGCGCGTGAACCTGCAACCGCTCCCGCCCCTTCTGCACGGTCTGCATCGTGCGATCGAGAACGACCTCGAACGCGGCGAGCTTGCGGTCGACGTAGTCCTCGGCTTCGTGCCTGATCGCCGCGGCGCGCCGCTCGGCGTCCTCCACGATCTCCTCGCTGGTCCGACTCGCCTCGCGGACGAGCTCGTTCTTCTCGACCATACGCTCGGCTCGGACCCGGGCGGCGTCGATCAGGCGCTCCGCTTCGTGCGCGGCCCGCTCGACCACCTGGTCGCGCTCCTTCAGGAGCCAGCGGGCCTCCCGCAGCTCCTCGGGAAGGCCGTCGATCGCGTCCTGCAGGATCGCGCCGAACTCGTCGCGATTGATCGACACCGACGCCGACATCGGCAGCTTCCGAGCGGCCTCGAGGATGTCCCGGAGCTGTTCCAGGAGGGCGGCCGAGTCGGGGACCTTCTCCGGTTCGTCTTCGAGCACCTTCACACCTCCTGAGCGCGGAACGTCTCGACGAGCCGGTCGTTGACGTTCTTGGGCACCATGCCGGACACGTCCCCGCCGAAACGCGCGACCTCCCGCACCAGGCTCGACGACAGGAAGGAATGCTGCGGGCTCGTCGACAGGAAGAAGGTGTCGATCCCGGACAGGCGCTGGTTCATCTGCGCCATCTGCAGCTCCTGGTCGAAATCCGAGACCGCGCGCAGCCCCTTGACGATGGCGTCGACGCCGTGGTCACGCGCGAAATCGACGAGCAGGCCCTTGAAGAACTCGATGCGGATGTTGGTCAGATGCTGCGTCGCTTCCTTGAGCATCTGCTGGCGGTCCTCGAGGCTGAACAACGACGCCGTCTTTTGCGGGTTGCGGATCACGGCAACGATCACTTCGTCGAAATGCCGGGACGAGCGTTCGATGATGTCGAGGTGCCCGAGGGTTACCGGATCGAACGATCCCGGGCAGAGAGCGATCGCCACGCAGTCTCCCCAGTCGAGTTATGGAACCAAGCCTGTCAAGCTATAGAAGCAAGCCAGTCAAGTGAGAAGCAGGAACGTCAAAAGCGTATCGCCGAAACTCCGTTCCCACCTGTTCGAGAGCCCCGGCGGGACGATGACGGGATGGCGCCGTGGCCGTTCGACGCTCACGATTGCGCCGCGCGCGAGCCAGCCGGGTTGCAGAAGCGTCGTCAGCAGGTCGGTGACCTCCTCGTCGGGAGTGTCATAGGGCGGATCGACGAACACGAGGTCGAATGGGGCGTCGGGCGGCGGCCCGCCCGCAAGGAAGCGGCCGACATCCCGGGCGACGACGTCGACCGACACCCCGGCCGCGGTCTCGTTGGGGAGCACGTGCAGGTTGGCCTCTATCGCCGCCAACGCGGCGCGGTCCCGCTCTACGAGAACCGCAGCGGCGCCACCGCGCGAGAGCGCCTCGATCGCGAGCGCGCCGGTGCCCGCGTAGAGATCGAGCACCGTCGCGTCGTCGAGCGCGTCGCGGGCGTCGAGCGCGGAGAACATCGCCTCGCGCGCAATGTCCTTCGTGGGTCGCACCTGATCGCCAAGGGGCGCGAGGAGCCGCCGGCCCCGGGCACTCCCTGCGATCACGCGCAACCCCACGCGCAACCCGCGCGGGCCCCGTGATCTGCTCACGACTTGAACAAGAAGTCGACCGCGTCGCCCAGCAGCTCGTGGACCTCGTCCCGCAGCTGCGCGTGGGCACCGAGCTCCGGATCGCGATCGAGGATCTCCTCCGCGACACCGCGCGCCTGGATCACGATCGCCTCGTCGCGTGGGATCCGTCCGAGCTTGAGGTCGCTGAAGCCCGCCTGGCGCTCGCCGAACACCTCACCGGAGCCGCGGATCTCGAGGTCCTTCTCCGCGAGCGCGAAGCCGTCGGTGCTCTCGGCCATGGCGGTGAGCCGTTGCTCGCCGTCGACGGTGCTCGGATCGGCGAACAAGAAGCAGTACGACCGGTCGCCCCCGCGCCCGACCCGACCGCGAAGCTGGTGCAGTTGGGAGAGCCCGAACCGGTCGGCGTCCTCGACGATCATCACCGTCGCGTTGGCCACGTCGACTCCGACCTCGATCACCGTCGTCGCGACCAGGACGTCGAGCTCGCCGGCGCGATAGGCGCGCATGACGGCTTCCTTTTCCTTCGACGGCATCTGCCCGTGCAACAGCGCGACGCGCATGTCGTGCAGCTCCTCGGCCTGCAGTCGCTCGTACTCCGCGGTCGCGGCTTTGGCCTCGACCTTGCCCTTGTCCTCGACCAGCGGGCACACGACGTACGCCTGGTGGCCCGCCGCGACCTGTGCTCGGAGCGCTGCCCACGCCGCCGCCTGCGCGAGCGGGCTCGGTTCGACCAATGTCGTCTCGATCGGCGTCCGTCCCGGCGGCAGCTCGCGCAGCTCCGACTTGTCGAGATCGCCGTACACGAGCATCGCCGCGGTGCGAGGGATCGGGGTGGCGGTCATGACGAGGACGTCGGGCTGGTCGCCCTTGCCGCGCAGGAGCGCGCGCTGCTCCACCCCGAAGCGATGCTGCTCGTCGACGACGGCGAGCCCGAGGCGGGAGAAGCTCGCGTCGCCGTAGAGCAACGCGTGCGTGCCGAGAAGGATGTCGATCTCTCCCGACTCGAGTCCGGCGGTGATGCGCCGCCGCTCGGCCGCGGTGGTCCGGTTGGTCAGCAGCGCGACCCGTACCGGCCGGTCGGCGAGCAGCGAGCCCTCGGCCGGAACCGACAGCCCTTCGAGTAGCCGGAGCGAACCGAGGTAGTGCTGCTCCGCGAGCACCTCGGTCGGCGCCATGAACGCGCCCTGATACCCACCCTGGACCGCGACGAGCAGCGCGGCGAGGGCCACCACGGTCTTGCCCGAACCGACGTCACCTTGGAGGAGCCGGTGCATCGGCGCGGGCCCCGCCAGGTCGTGGGTGATCTCGTCGAGGGCGCGCCGCTGATCGCCGGTGAGCTCGAACGGCAGCCCGGCGACGAACGCGTCGACGAGCGGACCGTC
This sequence comes from Actinomycetota bacterium, assembly GCA_030839005.1. GTDB lineage: Bacteria > Actinomycetota > Acidimicrobiia > IMCC26256 > PALSA-610 > PALSA-610. Next base: position 6,137 of record JAUZEM010000541.1, read on the forward strand.
GACCCGGTGCCGGATGCCTGATTCCTCGGCCTCGAACGCGCGCTTGCGCGCCACGAGACCAACTTGCATCCGCAGGAGCTCGTCGAAGATCAAGCGACGCTTCGCCGCGCCGAGCTCGGACATCGACTCCGGACGGTGGATGGCGCGCAGCGCGGTACCGCGATCGAGCAGGTCGCACCGGTCGAGGACGGTTTCGTCGAGCGGGTCGGCGAAGCCGCGCACCCGGCACTTCGCGAGCGCGTCCGACACCATCCCCCGGAGCTGCCACGTGAACACCTCGGCCTTGCCCGACTGCGGGTAGACCGGGACGATCACGCCGGTCTTCTCGTCGGCGACGCCGGCGCGGCCGACGACGTCGACGACCGGGTTCGTCATCTGTCGCTTCCCGCGGTACACGTCGAGCTTGCCGAAGAACGACGCCTCGGTACCGACGCTCAGTTGCTTCTCCCGCCACGCCTGGTTGAAGAAGGTGATCGTCAGCATCGACGTTCCGTCGTGGACGACGGCTTCGACGAGCGCACGGCCCTGTCGCGTCCTCCGGCCGTGGATCGTGCGCACCTCGGCAAAGACGGTGGCCTCCTCGCCTACTGCGAGCGCGGCGATGTCGGTCTTCTTCGTCCGGTCGACCCAACGCCGCGGGTAGTGCTGCAAGAGGTCGAGGACGCTGTGCAGCTCCATGTCGGCGAGACGCGCCCCGAGCGCGGCACCCACGCCCTTCAGTCGTTCGAGCGGAATCTCGCGCAGATCAGCCAGTGTCAGCGGCGGATCACCGGTCGGCACGCGCCGATCACTCCACGCCCACGAGATATGGGTAAAGGGGTTGCCCACCGTCGTGGAACTCGACCTCGAGGTGCGGGAACGCGTACTCGATGTGTTCCCGGATCCGTTCGGTCTCGTTGGCGGCGGCGTCGCAGCCGACGAGCACGGTCACGATCTCGCTGTCGTCGTCGACCAATTCCCCGAGGAGCTTGCAGACCGCGTCGGCGGCCGAGCCGGCCGTTGCGACCACGCCGTCGCGCCCGAGCGCGAGCCAGTCGCCTTCGCGCACTCTGCCGCCGTCGACCGATGCGTCGCGAACGGCCTGCGTCACCTCGCCGGTCCGTACCCGCCCCAGCGCATCCTTCATCGAATGCTCGTTGTCGGCAACCGTCGCGTTCGGGTCGTACTCGACCAGCGCGGCCAGCGCTTCGGGCACGCTGTGCGTGGCGATCACCGCCACCTGCTTCTCACTCAGCGCGTCGACCTGTTTGGCCACCGGGACAATGTTCTTGTTGTTCGGGAGGACGATGACCGCTTCGGCGTTGCACGCGTCGACTGCCTCGAGAATCTGCGCGGTCGACGGATTCATCGACTGACCGCCGGCGACGACCTGTTGCACGCCGAGGCTCGTGAGCAGGCGACGAATTCCATTGCCCACGCCGACCGCGACGACCGCCGTCGTGACGACGGGCTGATCGGCGAAATCCCCGAGGTCGGCGAGCACACCGGCCTCGCGAACCCAGCGCTCCTCTTCTTCGACCTGCTCGACCAGGTCGGTGATTCGGATCCGATGTGGCCGGCCCGCGTCGATGCCGGCCTCGACCGCGCCACCGATGTCGTTGGTGTGGATGTGACAGTTCCACAGACCGTCGCCGCCGACCACCACGATCGAATCGCCGATAGCCCCCCACGCGTTCCGGAAACTCGGCATCGTCTCGTCGGGCGCGTCGAGGAGGTACATCACTTCGTAGCGCAGGCTCGAGAGATCGTCGCCGGCGAGGTGCGCCGCGACCGCGGCGGGGGTCGCGACCACCTCGGGCTCGGGTATCGGGCGGCCGGAGACGACCTCCAACAGCGCGGCGAGCAACAAGGTGAATCCCTTACCGCCCGCGTCCACGACCCCGGCGTCGCGCAACGCGATGAGGAGCTCCGGCGTGCGTTCGACTGCTTCGCAGGATGCGTCGAACGCACACTCGAGCAGGGTCGCGAGCGTCGGGTCGCCGTCGAGCGCCTCGACCGCCTCGGCCGCGGCCCGCGCGACGGTGAGGATCGTGCCCTCGACCGGGCGCATCACCGCCTCGTACGCGGCGTCGCTGGCGCGCCGCAGGCCCGAGCGGAGATCGATCCCGCGCACGGCGTCGAGGGCGCCGAAGCCTTCGACGAGTCCGCGCAGGATCTGCGACGTGATGACCCCGGAATTTCCGCGCGCGCCCATCAGCGAGCCCCTGCTCACCGCGTGGCACACCTCGGCCATGGAGTCCGCGGTCCGCAGCTCCGCGCTCACCGACTCGAGCGTCAACGCCATGTTCGTACCAGTGTCGCCGTCGGGCACCGGGTAGACGTTGAGCCGGTTCAGCTCCTCTTGGTGCGCGCGTAGCGCGTCACGGAATCGGAGCACGGCTTGGCGCAGATCTGCGGCGGACAAGCAGGTCAGCGTCGGCATCGAGCGTCAGAGTACCGGGGTGCTAGCCTCTTCGTGCTCTAGTGACGCTCGAATCGGAAGGTGCTCGGACGATGTCGTCGGTTTGTGACGTGTGCGCCAAGAAGCCGATCTTCGGCATGAGCCTCAGCCACTCGCACCGTCGCACGAAGCGCCGCTGGAATCCCAACATCCAGCGGGTCCGGGCGATCGTCAACGGCGCGCCCAAGCGCGTCAACGTATGCACTTCGTGCCTCAAGGCGGGCAAGATCGTCAAGGCCTAACCCGGCCCGACCCCCGGCCCGACCCCCGGCCCGACCCATTGCAGCTGGAGCGGACATGCAAGGCACCGTGAAGATGTTCGACCCCGCGACCCGCGAGGGAATCGTCGTGGTCGACACCGACCGGTCCGAGCTGGTGCTCGCGACCGATGCGCTCGCGGGATCCCTGTTTCGGATGCTGCGCCAGGGCCAACGAATCATCTTCGACCTCGACGCCTCGGGCCGCGCGACGCACGTGCGCACCGGTTCGGAGCCCGATCTCGGCATCCCGACCGCCGAGATCTGATCGCGGTTCAGCGCTCGCGTCGATAGCGGGTGCCGCGTCCGGTCACGAGTGCGACGAAGCCGAGCAGCACGACCGCGCCGACGAACGCGACGAACATCGAGCGCAACCCGAAGTCGCCGATCCCTTGGTCGCCGGCGGCATTGAACAGCATGCCGCCGATCAGACCGCCGACGATGCCGACCACGACGGTGCCGAGGCATCCGAGGTTCCAGCCGCCGCCGGTGACCGCCCGGGCCACGGCACCGGCAACGAATCCGACGATGATCCAACCGAGCAGGCCCACGGAGCGACCTACTCGGCGAGGCGCTTGGCGAGAGCATCGAGCTCGTCGTGCAGCGCAGTAGGCAGGTGGTCGGCGAACACGGCGTAGTGCTCCTCGATCAACGGGAGCTCCGCGCGCCACTCGTCGTCGTCGACCGACAGCAGCTCTGCGATCGCGCCGGGCATGAGCTGCAGGCCATCAGTCGGCAACGCGTCGGCCGTGGGAAGACGGCCGATCGCGGTGTCGCGCGCGGCGGCCGCGTTCGAGCAGCGGCCGAACACCCAGGCGAGCACCCGGCTGTTCTCGCCGTACCCGGGCCAGAGGAACCTGCCTTCGGCGTCCTTGCGGAACCAGTTGACGTAGAACAGCTTGGGTAGCTTCTCGTCGCTTGCCGACTCTCCGACGCGCAGCCAGTGCGCGAAGTAGTCGCCCATGTTGTAACCACAGAACGGCAACATCGCGAACGGGTCGCGCCGCAGGTTGCCCACCGCGCCCGTCGCCGCCGCCGTCGTCTCCGAACCCATGATCGAGCCCAGGAACACGCCGTGCCGCCAGTTGTAGGCCTCGGTCACGAGGGGCACGGTGCTCCGGCGGCGGCCACCGAAGAGGATCGCCGAGATCGGAACGCCGTTCGGGTCCTCCCATTCGGGCGCGACGCAGGGCACTTGTGCGAGCGGTGCGGTGAAACGGCTGTTCGGATGCGCGGCCGGCACGCCGGACGCGGGCGTCCAGTCGTTGCCCTTCCAGTCGTGGCAGTGCGCGGGCGGCGCGGCCGTGAGACCTTCCCACCAGACGTCGCGATCGTCGGTGAGCGCGACATTCGTGAAGACGGTGTTGCGCGTGAGCGCGGCGATCGCGTTCGCGTTCGTGTCGGGTCCCGTGCCCGGCGCCACACCGAACATCCCGTACTCGGGATTGATCGCGTAGAGCCGGCCGTCGTCGCCGAACTTCATCCAGCAGATGTCGTCGCCGATGGTCTCGGCCTTCCAGCCCGGGAGCGTCGGCACGAGCATTGCCAGGTTCGTCTTACCGCACGCGCTGGGGAACGCGCCCGCGATGTAGCGCGCCTCACCCGCCGGGTTGGTGAGCTTGAGGATCAACATGTGCTCGGCCAGCCAACCTTCGTCGCGCGCCATGACGCTCGCGATGCGCAGGGCGAAGCACTTCTTCCCCAAGAGCGCGTTACCGCCGTAGCCCGAGCCGTACGACCAGATCTCGCGGGTCTCGGGGAAGTGGACGATGTACTTGTGCTCGTTGTTGCACGGCCACGGCACGTCGGCCTGTTCCGGCTCGAGCGGCATCCCGACCGAATGGATACACGGCACGAACTCGCCGTCGGCGCCGAGCACGTCGAGCGCGCCGCGGCCCATCCGGGTCATCGTGCGCATGCTCACCGCGACGTAGGCGGAGTCGGTGAGCTCGACGCCGATGTGCGCGATCCGAGAGCCGAGCGGCCCCATCGAGAACGGCACCACGTACAGCGTGCGCCCGCGCATCGTGCCCGTGAACAATGCCAGCAGCTCGGCTCGCATCTCGCCGGGCGCACGCCAGTGATTGGTCGGGCCGGCGTCGATCTCGCGCTCGCTGCAGATGAACGTGCGGTCCTCGACCCGGGCGACGTCGCCGGGATCGCTACGGGCGTAGAAGCTGTTCGGCCGCTTGGCCGGGTCGAGCGGCGTGAAGGTGCCCGACTCGACGAGCGCTCCGCACAAGCGCTCGTACTCCTCCTGGGACCCGTCGCACCAGTGAACGCGGTCGGGTCGGAGGATCGCCGTCCAGCGCTCCACCCATTCGAGCAACTCACGGTGTGCGGTCGGCGCGGACGGGGGCGTGGAAGCCATAGGCGTGCAAGGGTAGGCCCCCGCGTCGCCGCTGCGTAAACCCGCGCGGCCCGAAAAACGCTCGCTGCCGAAAGACGCAAGCTCCCGAAGGACGCCCGCTACAAGTGGACCACCGGGCACGTGAGCGTGCGCGTGATCCCGTCGACGAGCTGAACCTGGGACACAACCATCCGCCCGAGCTCGTCGATCGAGCCGGCCTCGGCGCGCAAGATGACGTCGTACGGCCCGGTCACGTCGTCGGCCTGCACCACACCGGCGAGCTCCCGGCAGGCGTTGACCACCGAAGAAGCCTTGCCGACCTCGGTCTGGATGAGGATGTACGCACTGACGGCCACGGCGGCCTCCCTCGGACGGTGTGGGGGAATCGTACCGATCTAACGCTGGCGTCCTCGGCGTCCGGCCCGGCGTTGCGCCCGCGCGACGGCGAGGTCGATGAGGCGGTCGAGGAGCTCGGCGTAGGGCACCCCGGAGACCTCCCAGAGGCGCGGGTACATGGAGATCGGTGTGAACCCGGGGATCGTGTTGACCTCGTTGACGATGAAAGCGCCGTCGTCCCGGAGGAAGAAGTCGACCCGGGCCATCGCCTCGCCGCGGCAGGCCTCGAACGCCCGAATTGCGAGGTGTTGCACCTCGGCGGCCTGATCGGGCGACAACGGCGCGGGGGCGCGCAGCTCGGCCTTCCCGTCTTCGTACTTGTCCGCGTAGTCGTAGAAGTCGGCCGCCGGAACGACCTCGCCCGGGAGCGACGCCAGCGCGGGATCGTCGCCGAGGATCCCCACCTCGATCTCCCGACCCCGCACCATCTCCTCCGTGAGCACCCATTCGTCGAACGTCAGGGCGTACGCGATCGCATCCCGCAGCTCCGAGCGCGTGCGCGCCTTGCGCACCCCCACGGACGAACCCATGTTCGCGGGCTTCACGAAACACGGAAAGGCGAGCTCGGCCTCGGCGCGACGAACGAATTCGTCGACGTTCTGCCCGTCGCGCAGCGTGACGGCGCGCGCGGTCGGGAGACCGGCGCCCGCGAGCATCCGCTTCATCGCAATCTTGTCCATCGCGATCGCCGACCCGAGCACGCCCGCGCCGACATAGGGCAGTCCGGCCAGCTCGAGCACACCCTGCACGGTGCCGTCTTCGCCGTAAGGGCCGTGCAACAAGGGGATCACGACGTCGACGTCACTCGTCCGGGACACGCTCGGTACCGGCACGAGATCGCCTTCGACCGCGAACGACGCCGGGAGCGCGTCGCGCCCCGCGGCCAGCATCCGCTGCGCCTCGCCCGCGAGCAACCAACGACCGTCGGTCGTGATCCCGACCGGGACGACGTCGTACTTGGCGGGATCGAGTGCCCGGGCGACCGCGACCGCGGTCACCCGCGAGACGTCGTGCTCGGCCGACTGTCCCCCGAAGAGCAGCATGACTCGGCGACGCGGCGAGGACACAGGTGCATTCTGACTCACATCACCTGAAGAACTGCGCGAATCCCGAGTCCCATGATGAAGAGCCCGCCCAGGCCGTACGCCAGCTCCATCCAACCGCGGGCCTGCCAGATGTAGCGGTACGAGTAGAGCAACCCGACGGTAATGAACGCGACGAAGCCGTAGAACATGTGAAAGCGGGGCGGCTCGTAGTGCTGCACGCTCACGAGGAGCACGCCGAGCAGTACCTGGATCATCATCATCGATTCCGCGACGATCGTCGGCCACCACAGCCAACGCGTCCGCCAGCGCGGCCAGCGCCACGCGCCGAGCGTGTAGCCACCTGCGAGGAAGTTCGCGACGATCGCGCTGTAGCCCCAGATGCGGTGGACGTCGAACAGCACTAGAGCGCTTGGTCGTCGGAGGCTACGAAC
>JAUZEM010000455.1 GCA_030839005.1 Actinomycetota bacterium
CTCGCGTACGGCGGCCGGGTCGACGGCGACCTCCTCACCTGTCCCTTCCACGGCTGGAAGTTCGACGGCGCGGGCGCGTGCACGAACATCCCGTACAGCCAGCGCACGAATCGCAAGGCGCGCGTGCGGACGTACCCGACCGTCGAACGGAACGGCCTCGTGCTCGCGTGGTACCACCCCTTCGAGGGTCCGCCGCAGTGGGAGATCCCGGTCATCGAGGAGATCGGCGATCCCGCGTGGAGCGACTTCTACGCGTCGTCGTACGTCATCCGCACGATCCCGCAGGAGATGTCCGAGAACGGCGCCGACCCCGCACACTTCCGCTTCGTGCACGGCACCGATACGGTCGCGGAGGTCGAGGAGTACAACACGGATGGTCCGTGCTCGGTCATGCTGTCGAAGCAGACGTACGTGACGCCGCGTGGCGTCACCGAGGGACGCATCGACGTCTACAACTACGGGCCCGGGTTCTCCAAGGTGTGGTTCAGCGGCATCGTCGACGCGGTCAACATCGCAACGACGACGCCAATCGACGAGAACACCACGCAGGTCCGGTTCAACTTCATCGTGCGCAAGCTCGACGACGAGAAGCTGACGTCGACGGTCGCGGACGCCTTCGTCAGAGAGATCAACAAGCAGGTCCAAGAGGATCGGGAAATCTGGGAACACAAGACGTTCCTGCCGTCGCCCGCCCTCTCGGACACCGACGGTCCGATCCTCAAGTTTCGTAAGTGGTACAGCCAGTTCTACGCCGAGCCGTATGAGGTCGGCGCGAGCTGAGGTGAAAGCCCTAGATCGTCAGCGTCGTCAGGATCGTCTGCGGAAGCGTTTCGGACGGCATCGTGAGCGCGGGTTATGCGCGGTTCCGGGGCCGATGCCGCGGGTGGCTGTATCGCCCGGGTTGGTCGTATGTTTTGCGCGTGGCGGCGCTTCCGTCGGGGACGGTTACGTTCCTGTTCACTGACATCGAGGCGTCGACGCGGCAATGGGAGATGGATGCTGCCGCGATGGATACCGCCGTGGCGCGCCACGACCAGGTGCTGCGAAGTGCGGTCGAGGTTCACGGCGGGTGCGTCGTGAAGCTGACGGGCGACGGGATGTTGGCCGTGTTCGATCGGGCGTCGGCGGCTCTGAGCGCGGCGGTCGATGCGCAGTTGGCCTTGGGTTCCGACGATTTGCCGGCGGCGCGGATGGCCGTGCATACGGGCGAAGCGTTCGAGCGGGACGGGGACTATTTCGGTCCGGCGTTGAATCGTGCCGCTCGGTTGATGGCGATCGGTCATGGCGGCCAGGTGCTCGTCTCGGAGGCGACGGAGCGTCTCGTTACGGACTTCCAGCTGCGGGATTTGGGTGCGCATCGATTGCGCGACTTGTCGAGACCAGAGCGCGTGTTCCAGGTGTGTCATCCGTCGCTGCCGGGTTCATTTCCCGCGTTGCGGTCGTTGGAGAGCTATCCCACGAATCTGCCCGCGCAGACGACGGGATTTGTCGGGCGTGAGGATGAAATGCGAGATACGGCGACCGCGCTCGCGGCCTGCCGTGTGGTCACGCTGACGGGAGTCGGTGGAGTCGGCAAGACGCGCCTGGCGTTACAGGTTGCCGCCGACGTGTTACCAGTGTTTCCCGACGGGGTATTCGTTGTCGAGCTCGGTGGTGTGATCGATGCGAACGCGGTTGACGAGAGCGTCGCAACCGCACTGCTCGTGCAACAACAGCCGGGCCAGACCGTCATCGACAGCTTGTTGTCGTTTCTCGGCAACAAGCGTCTGCTGCTGGTGCTGGACAACTGTGAGCACTTGCTCGAATCGATCGCGCGGCTCGTGTCGCGGGTCCTCGCGGTGGCGCCCGACGTTCGGGTGCTGGCGACAAGCCGTGAGGCGCTGCGCATCGACGGGGAGCAGGTGATGACCGTGCCCTCGCTCGCCCTTCCGCACGACGCCGCCGCGCCCGATCTGGTAGCTGCGAGCGAGGCCGTGCGCCTGTTTGTCGACCGTGCGCACGCGATCCGACCCGAGTTCGCGCTCACGTCCGACAATGCAGTGGCGGTGGGCCAGCTGTGCCGTCGTCTCGACGGCGTCCCGCTTGCGATCGAACTCGCGGCGGCGCGCGTGCGCTCAATGGCTCCCAGTGAGATCGCCGAGCGGCTGGATCAGCGCTTCCGACTGCTCACCGGGGGGACGCGCACGGCGGCAAGCCGTCATCAGACCCTGCGACGCGCGATCGACTGGTCCTACGAGGCGCTCGACGCGGCCGAACAGGCGTTGCTGGGCCGGCTCGCGGTCTGTCTCGGCGGCTTCGACCTCACGGCCGCCGAGGTCATCGGGGCGGGAGGAGCCATCGACGCGCTCGATGTCGACGACGCGCTCGGCCGTCTCGTCGACAAGTCGCTCGTGCTCGTGACCGATGTCGGAGGGTCCACTCGCTACAGGATGCTCGAGACGATTCGCGAGTACGCGCTGGAGCGTCTCGACGCGACGGGAGAGACCCCGCAGGTCCGGATGCGCCACGCGGTCCATTACGCAGAGTTCGCCGGGCGAGCGGGCGCCGGTCTCAAAGGTCCACAAGAACGCGCATGGCTCGCGCAGGTCGAAGACGAACTCGACAACCTGCGCGCCGCGGTGATGTGGTCACTCGCGTCAGGCGACACCCATCTCGCGTGCGCGTGCGTGTGCGCGCTTGGTCTGCAAGGACTTCGGATTGAACCCGTCGTGAGTGCATGGGCCGACAGCATCACCGAGTGTGCGGCCGCCCATGACGACCCGGCGTATCCCGTCGCGCTCGCCCTCGCGGGCTACGCCAGGATGGGCGAGGGACGCTCCGACCGAGCGGCCGAGCTGTGCAACGCCGCGTTGGCACGCCTCGACGAAGCGACGGTGCCGCCGGCAGTCGTGTGCCGCGTCTTGTCGTGCGCCTCGGCGACCGAGTCCATACGCGGCCTGAACTCCGAAGAGCACGGGCGGCAATGGGTGCGCGCCGCCAGGGATGCGCGTGACGACTACGAGAGAGCGCTCGGACTGAACATGGTCGCCGTCGGCCAGACCACCGCAGGCGATCCGGCGGCCCATGACACGGCCGAAGAATCCGTCCGCGTCGCCCGCGCGTCTGGAAGTCCCAGCGCCATCGCTTACTGCCTCTTCACGAACGCGATGGTCGATGCCCCGAATGATCCGGACCGCGCGCTCGAACTGCTCGAGGAGTCGCTCCGTTCGGCCGAAGCAGCCGCCAACACCTTTGCTGCGATCACCGCCGCCGGGATCCGCAACGCGCTGTTGGTCCAATCGGGCCAATACGAAGCCGCCGCGCGTGCGTATCTCGGCGAGGCGCAGCGCGCGTTGCAATACGGACGGCGCGACCATCAGGCGTCAATGCTGTTTCAGCTCGCCGCGTGCCTTGTGGCACAAGGAAAACCCGAGCCCGCCGCCATCATCGACGGATGGATCCGATCAATCGTGGGTCGGGAGTACGCCACGGCCAGGGGCGGCCTCTACGCCTTGGCAAACGAAGCGATCGCTCGGCTTCCCGAAACCCTCGGCGCAGACCGATACGCAACCCTCAGCGCGGTCGGCGCCGCGATGACCGCCGCACAGATCCTCGACCATGCAAAACAAGACACCACCCCACCAGGAACGATCGAATAACGTCGTTCGGGACGCGGGGCTTGCGATCGCTGCGCGAGGTCTCAACGATGGCAGACGATAGGCCGCTCGGCGCTCTGCGACGTCAACCGGGTTTAACGGTCTCGAAGGGCGGTGGCCCGAGGAGCTCTATGCCCCGCGGGTTCTCTTTCGCCGACGCTTGGATGCGCGCGATGTCAACCGTCTCGGACGCGTCATCGGTCGCCGGCTCGCTGGCGCCGCGGTAGAACGCCTGGCCGATGCCGGGCGTCTGGAGGGTGAGCACGCGGGCGCGGTCGGACACCACAAGAAAGGCGTGCGGTACGCCTTTCGGTGTGAACGTCATGCCGCCGGCTCCGACTCGGCTCTCGTGGCCGTCGACGTTGACGAGGATCTCGCCCTCGAGGATGTAGACCGTCTCGTCGGCTTCGGGATGGCGATGCAGTGGGGTGCACTTGCCCTGCCCCATGACATCTTCGAACATGAAGAACGCGCCGGCGGTGTCTTCTGTCGTGAGCTTCCACGTATGGAGGCCACCTCCGAGGAACGACCGCTTGTCGCCTTCGCCCTGGGCCCGGATGATCGGAAGTCGTGCGTTCATGGGCGTATCGCCTGCTCTCCGTTCGTGGGACTTATATCCCATGACGAACATACGGTACCATCATAGGTATGTCAATCCCATATGAGCTCAACGGTCGTATCGACCAGAAGCGCCGCACTCGCGACGCGCTCATCGCCGCGGCCCGCGACCTGGTCGCGAACGGCGAGACGCCCACAGTCGAAGGGGCCGCGGAGGCGGCGTCGATCTCTCGCACCACCGCGTATCGATACTTCTCGAACCAACGCGCGCTCCTGGTCGCCGCCCACCCCGAGACGGGGGCTCCTTCCCTGCTGCCCGACGACGCACCAGAGGACGCGGCGACTCGACTCGACCTCGTCATCGACGCGTTCACTCGGTCGACCGTGGAGAACGAGGCCCAACAGCGCACGATGCTTCGACTCTCGCTCGAAGCCGACCCGGCCGAGCGCTCACAACTGCCGCTGCGGCAAGGCCGAGGAATCAAGTGGATCGAGGAAGCACTCGCGCCGCTCCGCGAGCAGATGTCCGAGCCCGAGGTCCACCGCCTCGCCCTCGCGATTCGAAGCGCAACGGGGATCGAAGCGTTCGTGTGGCTCACCGATGTCGCCGGGCAGTCGCGCGACGACGCAACCGAGCTCATGCGCTGGTCGGCTCGCGGCCTACTGCAGTCGGCACTCGCCGACAAGACAACCGACTCGCGCGACTGAATCAGAACCAGCTACGACCCCGAGGAACATCAGCGAGGGTGCGTTCACGCCGACGGGCAAAGTGTGCGGAGCGAGCCGCTCCTCGCGGCGCTGCCGTTGAAGGCGTCTGACTACATTCGCCGGCAAGTGCGGTTCACGCCATTCCCAACCGAGCCGGTGGCCTGGCTGATCGAACAGGCCGGCGAGGAACTGTTCCTCTTCTCGTCGGACATCCGCACACTGAAGGAACCAAAGACCCCCTCGGCCGATTCGAACACAGTCTTGCCGGCGTACAAGAGAACGCCAAAGACCGCTTCTACTCGAGGAACTTCGCGGAGTTGTTCTCGCTCAACCCGTACTCAGACTCTCGTAGCGGAGAATTGATTTAGTTCTCGGGGCGATCGGCGAAGTCGCGCTTGACAGCCCGATACCAACCCATCCCGGAGATGGGGTGCTTCCACCGCCCCTTCATCGCCTTGAGGGCACTGGCGTGTGTGTCATCGCCGCCTGCGACCATTTCTTTCAGATGACGATCTTGGGCCTTGATGACCGCGTCAGCTGTTTCTCCCTGCAGCGGATAGTCACACGGCCCACCCATTTGCTTACATGTCATCGTTTTCATTCGCTCGCCACCTTCTTCGCGGTCGCCTTTGTCATGTTCGTGTTGGCACTCGCGTGTTGCTATGCGGTGTCTTGGATGAGTCCGAGGATGTTGCCATCGGGGTCGATGACCGACGCCACCACTCGGCCGCCACCTACGTCTTTCGCCGGGTCTTTGGCCGTGGCACCAGCAGCGGTCACGTCGGCGAGCTTCGCTTCGATGTCATCGACGTGCCAGTACGCGACCGGCGACGTCAGGCCCTGCGGACCACCGCCGGGAAGCAGCCCGACGTGCTGGCCGGCGACGTCGAAACCCACGTAGAAGGACGAGTCGGTCTGCGGCGCGACGCCCAGCAAAGCGGAGTAGACCGCCTTGGCCTTCTCGACGTCGGACACTGGATGCAACACCGTCTTGATTCCCTGGACAGATGACGCGCTCACGGGAACGCTCCTTTCCTTCGCGGACCGAAACTCGAATGACAATGGTACTCCCAAATCGAGAGTGATACTATCGTTACATGACCGATCCCGTCAAGCGCGACTCACCCGGCAAGATCGGGCGTGGTCAGGCCCGCACGCGGCTCGCCCGTCGAGCAGTGGTCGACGCGGCCCGGACGCTGTTCCTCGAACGCGGCTACGCGGCGACGACCATCGAGGCAATCAGCCGGCGTTCCGACGTGCCGTCGGCGACCGTGTACCGGCTCTTCTCCTCGAAGCTCGGGATCCTAAAAACCCTCCTCGACACCTCCATCGCCGGTGACGACCAGCCGCTCGCGGTGGAGGAACGGCCAGACGTCGCCTCGACGTTCACCGCGCCCGACTCGCACCAGCTCCTGGCCGGGTTCGCCCGTATCACCACGGCGATCAACCAGAGGACGAACGACGTCTACCGCGTCCTCGTGAGCGCGGCCGGGTCCGATCCCGCGGCCGCGGAACTTCTCAGCGAGCTCCGACAACAGCGCGATCGCGGCCAAGGCCGGATCGCCCGCTCAATTGCTCGCGCCCGTGCACTCAAGCCCGGACTGCGAGAGCGCGACGCAGCCGACCTGATTCACGCGCTGATGTCTCCCGAGGTCTATCGCCTCCTCGTCGGCGACCGAGGGTGGACGCCGGAGCGTTACCAACAGTGGCTCGCGACCACCCTCATTCAACAACTGACCTGAACCGTCGAGGCGCTCAGATACCTGCTCCGAGCTGACGATTGCTCGCTATACGGGCCGGGGCTGCGGTTGCCCATCCTCCGCCGGCGCGGGATGGGAGAGATCGGCGACATCGGCCGCGGTGTCGCGGATCTCTTGTGACGCGGCGCGTACGTGGGTCGCCACGTCGTTTGCGGCCTCACGGGCGTGTTCGTTCACGCGCTCGGACGCACGCCCGACCCGGTCGACGATGGCGCGGCCCGTGTTGTCGGCGACATGAGAAGACCCGAAGTAGTCGTCAAAGAGCCTCTTCGCGCCATAGGCGGCCAGACCCAGGATCGCAAGCCGCACCAGCATGCGCATCATCATCACCTCTCCCCTCGTCGTCGGCGTGGCAGGAGCGTTCGAAACGCGTTGGCGTCGAACGTCCGCTGACTATTTGCCCTCGAACACCCCCGAATAACCCTGCGCCTCACTCGGAGTAGACCCGCGTTCCGCCGACACGCTCGCGCCGTCCTGGCCACTGGTCGCGCGCGCGAGCGCGGAGTAGGTTCACGCGCGTGGCGAAGGGCACCACACCCGACGCAACCATCGAGCGCCGCGACCATGTGACCTTGCTCGCGGCCGCTCTCGCCGGCGCCGCGGTGGCCGTCGCCCTCGGCGTCTACGGCCGGCGTCACGACCCTGCCGGCCAGGCGCTGTTCACGCTCGGCTTCAGTGGCACCATCAACATGAAGGCGTGGCTGGCCACGGGCGTGCTCGCGCTCGTGATCGTGCAGGTAGTGCTCGCGCTGTGGCTGTACGGCAAGCTCGGCCGGAGCGCGGCGCCGGAGTGGGTCGGTCCGGCCCACCGCCTCGTCGGCACGCTCGCCTTCCTCGTGAGCCTCCCCGTCGCGTATCACTGCCTCTGGTCGCTCGGCTTCGAGTCCCACGCCGATCACGCGCGTCGCTTCTGGCATTCGCTGTTCGGTTGCGCGTTCTACGGCGTCTTCACGATCAAGGTGCTCGCGGTCCGGTCGCGCCGCATGCCCGGCTGGACCCTGCCGGTTGTCGGCGGGCTCTTGTTCTCGCTGCTCGTCGGGCTGTGGCTCACGAGCGCGCTGTGGTTCTTCGACAAGTCCGGGTTCCCGAGCTTCTGACGATGGGCACCCTCGTTCGCGTCGTCCGTGCCGTGCAGCTGGTCGCGGCTGTCGCGACCGCGGCGTTCGTGATCTTGCTGTTCACGAACGAGCCCCAGAAGCCGGCCGCGGTTCCCAAGGCCGGGCCCGACACCGGTCAGGCGATCTTTGTAACGCGCTGCGCGTCGTGTCACGGTGCCGACGGCGGGGGCGGGTTCGGGCCGACGCTCGCGGGCGTTGTCGTGTCGCGGTACCCAAACCCTGCCGATCAGGAGGCCGTAGTGGCGAACGGCCGCGGCTCGATGCCGTCGTTCGCGGGCAGCCTCACGCCCGCGCAGATCACCGCCGTCGTCGCGTACACCCGCACGAACCTCGGCTGAACGCGCGACGAGTGCGGCACCAGTAGACGTGAAGGCCGTAATCGTCGACGACTTCGTGCCTACCGAGCGACGCGGCCGGGTCGGCCGTCGGTCCCGTCCGATCCGGTCCCATCGGTAGGGACATCGGGTGCGGGCGAGGGGCGCGCGTCATGCTCGGTTGTCACCGCTTCGCCGCCGTCGCGCTCGGCTCGCTCTACTGCGAGTTGCTGCGCGAGTTGGTCGCGCTCCCGAGTGGCGCGCTGGGCGGTCCGGAGCGTCGCCCGTCGGCCGCGTGCCCGGGCCATGCCGGCGACGACGAGCCGGGCACCCACGAGAAGCACTGCGGCCGCGACCGCGCCGGCGACGACGAGCCAGCCGGGGCCGACCGCGAACGTTCGGCCCAACACGTCGACATCGACAGTCGCCGTATTCTGCGCGAACACGTCGATCGTGAATCCGGCCGCTGCGGCGATGAGCAACAGTCCGACCAACACCACGCTGCAGACCTACCCTCTTCGGCGCCCGGAATCACCCCGAACGCGGCACGGACGTTGTTCGCGCCCCCGACGACGTCGACCGCTCGACCGCGGCGAAATACGCGGCGCGGTCGTGTTCGTCACTGCCCGCGAACAGCAGCGAGCCCGGGCTCGTCGGGTCGCGATCGACCTCATGGGGCCCGGTCCGCCGGCCCGCCTTGACGAAACTGGCGAACCGCCGGGCCAGCGCGTAGGTGCTCGCCCAATCGTCGCGGCGAGTCGAGCGGCACACGTCTCGGGCGAGGGATCCACCCCCGTCCCACGCCTCTACCGGCGCGAGGCGATCCGCGACCCGAGCGAGCCGGCGCCAGACCGGGCCGGGCGAGAGCGCACGTATTGTCTCGTCCGGGACCTCGAAGCCGAGGGCGCGCGACGCCACGATCAACATCACCGCCGTGGTTTGCCCGGCGTGCCACTCGTGAGCTCGCGACACCACCGCCGGCCAGTCGACAGGTCCGCGCAGGACCGCCTGTTCGAGGTCCTTGCAGCCGATGAGCCGGTTCCCGCCCGACGTGCACGCGTGGAGCGCGAGATGTACGAGGGTGTCTTCCGCGGCGAGCGTCCGAATCGCATGCCGTCCGATCTCCATGGTTCGCGACCGGGCGAGCACGTCGTGGACATCCGCGGGAAACGCCCTCCGGGACTCGGGGTCGTTGAGCAGATGCCAGTGAAGGTCGACGATCGTTCCCGCGGGCAGCAGGATGTGGATCTGCCCGCGCATGTGCCGCAGTGCGAGGTGCCAGTTGCGATCGAGCAGTTTCCCGCCCGCCGCTTCGAGCGCACTGACGGCGTCTCGCAAGCGACTCGGCGATACGAGCAGGTCGAGGTCGCCGTACGCGCGAAGATCGGGACGACCATAAACGTGCTCGGCCAACACCGGGCCCTTGAACGTCAACCAGGGCACCCGCGCGCGCTCCAACGCCTCGGCCGCGATCGCAAGGTCGCGGAGCGCACACGCGTGGGACCGCAATGCGACGAAGTACGCTTGTTCAAGTTGATCGCGTGTCTCTTGCGGGATGGCGTCGACGGACCGCAG
>JAUZEM010000604.1 GCA_030839005.1 Actinomycetota bacterium
TCGGTGCCGCGGTCGCGAGCATTGCGCCGCCGTTGCCCGGCACGATCGCTCACGATCCCGCCGACTGCACGGCGCACACTCCTGATGCCGCGACGTTCAACGGGCCGCGCTTGTTCGCATTTGAAGAGCCGTACGTCGACGCGTCGGGCGCCGGGCACTACACACTGGGCGACGCGTTCGTCGACTGCAACGGCGACGGACGTTGGGACGGCATTCTCCTCGGCGGTGGGGCCGACACACCCCGCTTTGCAACGTTCGTCGCTGACGACGTGACCGCGCGAGCGCTCGTCGTCTCCAACCGGAATCAGATCATCGCGATCGAGGTGCTCGACCAAGAAGGACTCTTCAACGTCTATCAGGAGCGGATTCGCGCCAAGGTCGCGGCCGACGGCTACCACCTTGACGGCATCTTCATCTCGGCGACGCACGACGAGTCCGCGCCCGACACTCTCGGCATCTCGGGAGCCAGTCAGACGACCTCGGGTGTCGACGCGTACTACGTCGATTTCCTCGTGGCGCGATCGGCGCAGGCAATCGAAGACGCGTACGACCGTTTGCGTCCGGCGCGCATCAAGTACGCCGAGGCGATCGAGCCGGCCAATCTCCGACAGTGCTTCTCGTCGTACCCGTTCGTCGACGATCAGTTGATGCCCGCGTTGCAGGCGGTCGCGACAAACGGAACGGTCATCGCCACGCTCGGAGACGTCAGCCAGCACGCCGAGACCCTCGGTTTCAATCCCGATCCTGCGCAGCGGAATTGGATCAGCTCGGACTGGCCTCACTTCTTCCGAACCACGCTCGAGCAACGCTTCGGCGGCGTCGCGATCGAGATGGCCGGCTCGGTAGGGAGCAACGAAACGCCGCAGGTCTTCCCCGGCCCGATCGCGCGCGTTCCGGAGCAGTTCGTCAGCGCATCGCACCCCGCCGGCTGCCGAACGACGTTCGACGCCAACGGCACGCCGGCCGCGGTCGGCTACGCGCAAGAGACCACGGTGTTGGGCCAGGCGCTCGGCCGGGCGATCGGTGACGCCCTCAGCGACACCGGGACGTGGTCGAAGACCGGCGTCATCTGGGGCGCGCGTCGGGACGTATGCGTGACGCTCACCAACGCGCTCTTCATCATCGGCGCGCAGCTCGGCGTCTTCGCGCAGCGCCCGGGCTACAGCGACAACTGCACGGTCGTGCATCCGCCCGCGCCGAACGGCGCGACTTCGGGAACCGAGCTGCGCACGCAGGTTGCTGCGTTCCGCATCGGCGACGGAGAGTTCGCGTCCGTGCCCGGCGAGGTGTTTCCCTTCACCTACCTCCGGAGCTTCCTCGGCCCACAAGACATGCCGAAGCCCGAGTTCCCGCTGTCGCCGTGGGTACTTCCCTCGATGCACACGCCGTATCGCTTCATCGACGGGCTCGCGGAGGACATGCTCGGCTACATCTTCCCGCGCGGTAACGGCGTCGGCGTGATCGGCGAACCCGGCTCCGGCGATGACACGGACCGCTTCGGATGCGGACACTCCGACGACAGCGAGTCGACGACATCGCAAGCCGGCGATGTCCTCGGTGCCGCGCTGATCGGCGTGCTCCGCCATGCCGATGGCGCGCCCGAGGACGTGCGCGTCGGACGCTACGCGCTTCCGGGCGGTTCGCGGTCGCGCAACCCGCTCGGCCAACCCGCGTCGATCAAGTGCGACGTCGACACCACGTTCCGCGCGTCCGGTCCGGCTGTCGGCGTGTGGCTCGCCGGCACTCCCGCGGCTCAGGTCGTCGTTCCCGCGGTGTGGATGTCGTTGTCCGGGCGGTCGCAGAGCACGCCCGACCGAAACACGCGCGGCTGGATCGACAATGACGGAACACGGCACTGGCTCGACGTCTTCCCCGACGTCAGCTCCTGAAGACGAGTGCGCGCAACAGGTAACACGGGCAGCATGGCCGCATGACCTATACCCACGGCCACCACGACAGTGTCCTGCGATCGCACCGGTGGCGGACGGTCGAGAATTCCGCCGCGTATGTCGCGGCGGAATTCGTGCCTGGGGCGCGCGTGCTCGACGTGGGGTGCGGGCCAGGGACGATCACGGTCGACATCGCCAATCGAGTCGCGCCCGGGCGCGTGATCGGCATCGACGCGTCGAGCGACGTGATCGAGCAAGCGCAGCGGGACGCCTCCGGCGTCGACAACGTCGAGTTCACCCCCGGCGACGTCTACGCGCTCGACCATTCCGACGCGTCGTTCGACGTCGTGCACGCGCATCAGGTCCTACAGCACCTGCCCGATCCGGTGGGTGCGCTACGCGAGATGCGGCGCGTGTGCCGGCCCGACGGCGTGGTCGCCGCGCGCGACAGCGACTACGCGGCCTTTACGTGGTATCCGAAGGAGCCGACCCTCGACGCGTGGCTCGCGTTGTACCGGAACATCGCGCGAGGGAACGGCGGTGAACCGGATGCGGGCCGGTTTCTGTTGGCCTGGGCCCACGCCGCCGGCTTCTCGCACGTAAAGCCCGGCGCGTCGGCGTGGTGCTTCGCGACGCCCGACGACCGCGAGTGGTGGGGTAGATTGTGGGCCGACCGGATGACGACCTCGGCCGTCGCCGAGCAGGCCGACCACGAGGGCTTCGCAACGCGCGCCGAGCTGGAGGGCATGGCCGTGGCCTGGCGCAACTGGGCCGCGCATCCCGACGCGTGGTTCGCCGTCCTGCACGGGGAGATCGTCTGCCGCCCGTAGTCGACGCGCTCTTCGATCGGCGCGCAGGTCAACGCACCGGCGTGCTGGGTGTAGGCGCGGCGCGTTGCGTGCGCAGAAGCTCGTCGACGTCACTCGGATCGAGCGGCCGGGCGTAGAGGTAGCCCTGACCCAGATGGCAGCCCAGTTGCTGCAGCGCGACGGCCTGGCCTTCGGTTTCGATGCCTTCGGCGAGGGTGTCGAGGTGCAGGGCTTCGCTGAGTCGCAGGATGGCTCCGACAAAGGTGGCATCGTCGGCACCGCTGTAGACCTCGTCGACGAAGCTCTTGTCGATCTTCACGGTGTCGATGGGGAACTGCTTCAGGTAGCTCAATGATGAGTACCCGGTGCCGAAGTCGTCGACCGAGAGGCGGATCCCCAACGCCTTGAGCGCGGTGAGGCGCATAAGTGCGGCTTGCATGTCGCGCATCAGGGCGGTCTCGGTGATTTCGAGCACGAGTCGGCTCGGCTCGAGGGCGGTGTCGGCGAGTGCTGCTTGCACGTCGGCGACGATGTGTGGGTCTTGGAGTTGGTGGGCGGAAAGGTTGACGCTCACATATAGACGTGCGGCTTGGGGATAGGTCTGTGTCCAGTTCGCGAGGTCGCGGCATGCTCGGTTGAGAACCCAGCGGCCGAGGGGGACGATCAGGCCGGTTTCCTCGGCGATGGGGATGAACTCATCGGGCGCGAGCATCCCGCGGGTCGGATGTTGCCAGCGGACGAGGGCTTCGAAGCCGTTCGC
>JAUZEM010000237.1 GCA_030839005.1 Actinomycetota bacterium
CGACGGCCTCCTCGGTGTCGTCGACGCGCTGGCCGACCGGCGAACCGCACGTGTCGCACACCCAGTCGTGGGTCGGAGGAAGGTTCACGTGGTACACGCGCTGGCAGCTCTCGCAGACGCGCCGCCCGGCGATCCGGTCGAACACGATCTCGCGCGGAACGTCGAGATCGATCACGAGATCGAGCGGAAAACCCGCGATCACCCTGTCGAGCTCACGAGCCTGGTGCAGGGTGCGCGGGAATCCGTCGAGCACGAAGCCCCCACCCAGCGGACCCCCGGGCACCATGCACTCCTCGATGACCCCGACGACGATCTCGTCGGGCACGAGATCGCCCGCGTCCATGTAGCGCTTCGCCTCGAGCCCGAACGCCGTTCCCTGCGTGGCCTGCGTGCGGAACATGTCGCCGGTCGAGACATGGATCACGCCGAAGTGATCCGCGAGACGGATCGACTGCGTGCCCTTCCCGGCACCCTGCCTCCCGAGCAGTACGAGTCGGGGCTCTGCGCAGCTCATGTCGCTAGGAGAGGAAGCCTTCGTAATTCCGCATCATCAGCTGGCTGTCGAGTTGTTTCATGGTCTCGAGCATGACGCCGACCGCGATGAGGATCGTCACTCCACCGAAGGGATCCTGGATGTTCCACGCCTTCAGCACGATGAACGGGATGATGGCGATCACCGTCAGATACAAGGCTCCGGGCAACGTGATTCGATTGAGAACCTTCGCGAGATAGCGCTCGGTCGGGGGCCCGGGCCGGATGCCGGGGATGAAGCCACCCTGCTTGCGAATGATGTCGGCCTGTTGTTGCGGGTTGAACGCGATGGCCGTGTAGAAGTACGAGAAGAACATGATCAGCACGCCGAAGGAGACGATGTAGAACCAGCTCGTCGTCGCCTGGCCGACGAGGTGGTCGTTGATCCACTTGCGAGGCCCGGAAGGCAGCACCGTTGCCGCGAGCGCGGGGAACGACAGCAGCGACGTCGCGAAGATCACCGGGATCACGCCCGACTGGTTGACCTTCAGCGGGATGTAGGTGCTCTGGCCTCCGTACATGCGGCGGCCGACGACCCGTTTCGCGAATTGCACGGGGATACGCCGCTGGCCGGACTCGATCAGCACGATCGCGTACACCAACATGATCGCGAGCGCGAGGATGGCGACGAACTTGAACGTCGACTGCTTCAGCACGAGTGAACCCGAGTACGGCAGCCGGGACACGACCGAGGTGAAGATCAGGATCGACATGCCGTTGCCGATCCCGCGCTGGGTGACCAGCTCGCTCAGCCACATCACGAGCGCGCAGCCGGTCGTCCAGGTGAGCACGATCATCATCGCCCGGAGGGCCGTGAAGTGCGGGATGAGCACGGTGCCGACGGGGAGCGAGATCCCCGACTGGCCGAGGAGGCCACCGTTGCCGCTCTTCAACACGAACACGAACGCCGTCGACTGCATCAGCGCCAGCGCGACCGTGAGGTAACGGGTCCATTGCGTGATCTTCTTCTGCCCGGTCTGACCTTCGTTCTGCCACTCCTCGAGCTTCGGGATGACGACACCGAGCAGCTGCATGATGATCGAGGCCGTGATGTACGGCATGATCCCGAGGAAGAAGACCGAGACCGCGGTGAGCGCCCCACCCGAGAACAGGTTGAAGAGGCCGAGAACCCCGCCCGCCGACTTCGACTGCGACTGCAGCTCCTGAACGGCCTTGAAATCGACGTACGGCACCGGGATGTGCGAACCCATCCGGAACACGAAAATGATGAAGACCGTGAACAGGATCTTGTTCCGAAGGTCGGCGACCCGGAACATGTTCTGGAGGCGCGAAAGCCCTGACATCACCGGGACCTCATCGGGTCGACGACCTCCTCACCGGACCAGGCAGTGTAGCTATCGGTTCGTGAGGGCGTTCCCACGAGCCGGCGGCCGGCCGGTAGGCCACGGGAGCGCCAGTACCTCGACCGACCCGCCCGCGGCCTCGATCGCGCGCACCGCGGCGGCCGAGAACCCGTGGGCGCTCACCGTCAGGGACTTGGTGAGCTCGCCCCGGGCCAGGACCTTCACCAGCCCGCGCTTGGCCACGAGACCGCTGGCCCGCAGGGTGTCCGGCGTCACGACCGCGCCCGCGTCGAAGCCGTCCAGCGTCGACAGGTTGACGACGTGGTACTCCACCCGGAACGGGTTGGTGAACCCCTTCGCCTTCGGCGTGCGACGGTGCAACGGCGTCTGGCCACCCTCGAATCGGGCCGGGACCTTGCTGCGGGCGCCCTGACCCTTGCTGCCGCGGCCCGCGGTCTTGCCGCCCTTGCCGCCGATGCCGCGTGCCACGCGCCGCTTGGGGCGCCGCGAACCGGGCGCGGGCTTCAAGTCGTGGATCTTCACGGAAGCTCCTCCACCTTGATGAGATGCGGCACGCGAGCGATCATGCCGCGCACTTCGGGTCGGTCGGGCAGCGTGTTCGTCGATCCGATGCGATGAAGACCGAGCGCACGGAGCGTGCCCCGCTGCTTCGGCTTGATGCCGATCTGCGAGCGCAGGAGCGTCACTTTTATGCCGGAAGTTCGTATACGGGAAGTACGGATGCGGGTCATGCGACCTCCGTCACCTCGAGCTTGCCGCGTTGACGGTCGCGATACGCCGCGAGCATTCCCGTCGTCGACACCTCTTCGGCCGACTTGCCGCGCAAGCGCGCGACGTCGTCGGGCCGGCGCAGCGAGCGCAGACCCTGCATCGTCGCGCGCGCGACGTTGATCGCGTTCGACGACCCGAGCGACTTCGCGAGCACGTCATGGATTCCCGCAGCCTCGAGGATCGCACGAGCCGCGCCACCGGCGATCACGCCGGTACCCGGCGCAGCCGGCTTCATCAACACCCGGGCCGCGTCGTGCTCCCCGAGGATCACGTGGGTGATCGTGGAACCGGCGAGCGGAACCGCGTAGAAGTTCTTCCTCGCCTCTTCCATGCCCTTTTGGATCGCGGCCGGGACCTCTTTCGCCTTGCCGTAGCCGAGACCGACGTTCCCGTTGCCGTCGCCGACCACGACGAGCGCGGTGAACGAGAAGCGCCGTCCACCCTTGACGACCTTCGCGACGCGGTTGATCGAGATCACTCGTTCGTCGTACTGACCTTCAGCCATGAGATCCCAATCCCTTAGAGAGTCAATCCGGCTTCGCGGGCGCCGTCGGCGACCGCCGCGACCCGGCCGTGGTACTTGAAACCGCCGCGATCGAACACCACAGTGGTGACGCCGGCCGCCCGGGCCCGCTCACCGACCAGCTTTCCGACCTGTTTTGCGGTCTCGACCGTGGCGGTCGTGCCGCCCCGCAGGTCGGCCTCCATCGTGGACGCGCTGACGAGCGTGCGCCCGGTGAGATCGTCGATCGCCTGGACGTAGATGTGCCTGCTCGAACGGAAGACCGCGAGGCGCGGCCGTTCCGCGGTCCCGGTGACCTTCTTGCGCACCCGGCGGTGACGCCGGTCGCGATGATCGGATTTCGTGAGGCTCATGACGCCGCCTTCTGCTACTTCGCGGACTTGCCGGCTTTACGTCGGACGTGCTCACCGACGTAGCGGATGCCCTTGCCCTTGTACGGCTCGGGTTTTCGGATCTTGCGGATGTCGGCCGCGACCTGGCCGACGAGCTGCTTGTCGTGCCCGCGTACGACGATGCGTGTGGGCTGCGGCACCTCGAAGGTCACGCCCTCCGGAGCATGGAATCGCACCGTGTGCGAGAACCCGACCGACAGATCGATCGCGTTCGGACCCGGCGCCTGGGCTCGATAACCAACGCCGATGATCTCGAGCTCCTTCGAGAACCCGTCGGAGACGCCGATCACCATGTTCGCGATCAACGACCGCTGCAGCCCGTGCAACGAGCGGTTCGACCGCGTGTCGTCGGCGCGGGTCACGTTCAAGGCGTCGCCGTCGCGCGCGATCGCGACGTCGCCGACCAAACGGTGCTCGAGCTGACCCTTCGGTCCCTTCACCCGTACGGCCGAACCGTCGATCGTCACCTCGACGCCGCTCGGGACCGTGATCGGTTGCTTTCCGATACGCGACATGACGCAGCTCCGCTACCAGACTTGGCACAGGATCTCGCCGCCGACGCGGCGCTCGCGCGCCTCGCGGTCGGTCAAGAGACCCTGATTGGTGGACACGATCGCGATTCCCATGCCGCCGAGAACACGCGGAACCCCTTCGGCCTTCGAGTACACCCGGAGGCCCGGCCGCGACACGCGCTTGATCCCGGAGATCGTGCGGCGGCGGTCGCTCGAATACTTCATCTTGATCGTCAGGCGCTTCCCGGGTCGGCTCGGGTCGGCCGCGACTTCGAAACCCGTGATGTAGCCCTCGCGCTCCAAGATGACGGCGACGGCTTCCTTCAGTTTCGACGACGGCATGGCGACGTCGTCGTGGAACGCGACGTTCGCGTTCCGGATACGAGTCAACATGTCGGCGATCGGGTCGGTCATCGTCACT
>JAUZEM010000284.1 GCA_030839005.1 Actinomycetota bacterium
TGCGGCGGGCCTCTGCGGGATCGTCCTCCTTTTCGGCCTCTCTACGTTTTGGACCTACCAACCCTCGAACCTCCGTTGCCGCGGGTGCCCGGACTGGGCACAACAAGTGCAGCAGTGGCAAGACGGCCGCATCGGCCGGCTCGACATCTGGCCGTATCCGGACTGGAACATTCCGTTGGGCCGCCACCCGAGCGCGGCGCATGTTCAGGCGAGTGGTGGTACTCCGAGCCTTTCGCGGAACTCGTCGGTGGTGTTGGTGACCGGGAAAGGCTCGGCGGGAACCGGGAGTCCGAGCCGTTCGCAGATCGGCCCCCATCCGTCTCCCGGCGACCACTCCATTAGCCGGTTGGCCGGCACTTCGGCGCGGACGCCGTCGTTGTGACGCACGAATGCATCCATCATCGCGGTCGGGTCGTCGAAACGGTCGCTGAACCGGTCGCGCAGCAGTTTGCGGACTGCGTACATCCACGGTGCGACTTCGGGCGGCGTGTCGTCGAACGTCAAGAAGATGGTGTTCGACGCGCTGCGATACCAGCCCTCGGGATCACGGACCGACAACAACACGACTGCGTCCGGGTTCGCCGCGGACAGCTCGCGCCAGAACGAACCGCCCGGCCAGTCGACGATGGCCCGGTAGCGGGCCAGCATTGCGGACCAATCGACGGGACGGCCTTCGATCGCGTCGATCCACGCCGGGATCTGGGTCGGGTCGCCGAGGATCTCGATCATGTGGTGACACGGCGCATCCAACAGCTGCTCCAGAGCGAGCTTGAGGGAATGGGTTCCGGTCCGGCCCACTCCCGCACCGACAACTGCGAGTTCCACCCCGTACTCCTTCGCCTACCAGCCGTTGACCCACTGGAAACTACAGCTCGCCGCGCGCGAGCAGTTCGACCGGATCCTGCATGCGGACCATGCCGAGGTAACCGCCCCCGCGAGGGATGCTGTCGTGCACTGCGTAGCCGAGCAGCTCTTGCGCGATGCGCGGCAGCCTGGCCGCGACCGCAGGCGGCGTCGAGAGATAGTTGTTCTCTTCGGTGCGCAACCAGCCGAGACAGTAACTGAGGTGAGCACCGCGTCGTTGCGTCTCGGTGGTGTTCGCCCCACCCGCGTGAATCGTTCCGCCGGTATAGACGACAGCTGAGCCGGCCGGCATCTCTGCGTAGGCGATCTGGTCGGGCGCCGGCGCGGCTCGCGTCACCTGCTCGGCCGGCGACAGTTCCCGATCGGGCCAGCGGTGACTTCCCGGAACGACGCGGGTCGCGCCGTTGTCGCGCGTGAAGTCGACGAACGCGATCACGGTCGCGAGCTGGAGCTCGGGCGCAGGTCGCGGGACGTCGCTCCAAACGGCCTCGTCGCGGTGAAGCCACTGCTCCTCCGAACCCGGACCGCGTTGCAGGAGATGCCCGAGATTGAGCTGGTAACGCGCGCACGACGGCGCCAAGATGCGATCGCACAGGGCGAGCAAAAGCGGATGACACATGATGTCGACCGCGAAGGTCGGCGAGAGGCCCGGCATACCCGCGACCTGCTTGGTGAACGGGCCGTGAAACGCCTGCATGATCGGGTTGAACAGTGCTTCGCCGGGATCGGCGGCCGTCACCGCCGCCTCGACCTCGGCGTTGACTCGCGCCACCACGTCGAGTGGGAGCAGGCCTTCGACGATGGCTGCACCGTCGCGCTGGATCGCCTCGCAGATCGAGTCGGAAAGGCTCTGCGCAGTGAATCGCTCGAGGCTGGCACTCATGTCGGATCCCCTATGAGAGTCGCTTGCTCACGTCTTCGCCGGCGGCGATTTGGGCGGTGTAGTCGTCGAGCCGGCGCTGGAACTTTCCACTTTCCTGGCGGTCGGCGTCCTCGCGGGGGTAGGCGGGAATCTCGTAGTCCGGATCGACGGGTGGATGCTCCGCCACGGGCTTGCGTGCCATCACGGTAGCGATCACCGGCGCGAGTCGGTCGGCCTTCTCGCGCTGATGCCGCCAAACGGCCACGACGGATCGAGCGGTTGAGGATTGGTGTCGAGTGTGACCGATGACACAGTGACGGCCGTTTGCGCCGGTCGTACGCTTCGGGCGTGAGCAACAAGACCTGGGTCGATCGAAAGCGGCTGGACTGGCGGCTGGGTGCGATTTGCACGGCCGCGAATCTCGCCGGCGCGGTCTTCGTGTTCGTGTATCTGATCGCGATCGCGCCCGGCGAGCGACTGCGACACGGGTCGGGACCCGACGTGATCGCGTTCTCGGTCTTCGCGCTGTGCGCCTTCCCCTTGGAGGGATGGTGGTCGCAGGTGAGTTGGAACCGCGCGCTCGGTTGGCTGTCGGACCGTCGGACGCCGAGCGCGAGCGAGCGGGATGCCACACTGCGGCTCCCGATGCGCGAAGCGGCGCGCTCGAGCGTGGCCTGGGCCGTCGCCGCCGTATTCTTCGCGTTGTTCAGCGTTGTCGTCGACGGCATCGGCGGTCAGGCGATCCGAGTCGCGTTGACGATCGTCGACGGAGGTCTGATCACCTCCGCAGTCGTGTTCTTGCTCTTCGAGCGGGCGCTTCGGCCGGTCTTCGCGCACGCGCTGGGCGGCGAGTCTTCCCGGGAGGTCGCGAGCATCGGGGTCCGGCCTCGATTGCTGCTGGCCTGGGCACTGGGGTCGGCGGTTCCGCTGTTCGGGCTCGCCGCGCTTCCGTATGCGGCCACGCACGCGGCGGTGCATCGCAACATCGGCGGCGCGGTCTTGGCGCTCTCCCTCGTGGGGCTCGCGGTCGGGTTGCTCATGACCATGGTGACCGCGCGCTCGGTTGCCGACCCGCTCACGACGCTGCGCGAAGCGATGGTCAGGATCGGTGACGGGCAACTCGACGTGACGGTTCCCGTCGACGACGGCGGCGAGGTCGGTCTGCTCCAACACGGTGTGAATCAGATGGTCGCCGGGCTGCGGGAGCGCCACCGGCTCGCGGACCTGTTCGGCCGCCAAGTCGGTCCCGAGGTCGCGCGGCTCGCGCTCGAGCAAGGCAGCGGTCTGAGCAGTGAGCAGCGATCCGCAACCGCGATGTTCGTCGACCTCGTCGGTTCCACGGCGCTCGCCGAGGTGCTCTCGCCGTATCAGGTCGTCGAGACCCTCAACGCGTTGTTTCACGCAGTGACGGGCGCGGTCGGAGCCGAGGGCGGTTGGGTGAACAAGTTCCAGGGCGACGGTGCGCTGTGCGTCTTCGGCGCGCCGGCCGCGCAGCCGGATCACGCCGCCCGCGCGCTACGCGCGGCGCGGTCGCTCCGCGTACGACTCGGGCAACTCGCCGTCGTCCACCCGGGTATCGACGCCGCGATCGGCATCTCGTCGGGCACGGTCGTCGCCGGAAATGTCGGCACCGAACAGCGCTACGAATACACGATCATCGGCGGGCCGGTAAACGAAGCTGCGCGTCTGACCGATCTGGCCAAGGCCCAACCGGGACGCATCGTCGCCTCGATCGCCAGCATCCAGCGAGCGGGCGACGAAGCGGTGCACTGGGCCTCGATCGGCAGCGTCGGGCTGCGTGGTCAATCCGCACCAACAGCTATCTACGAGCCGGTATCCGTCGACCAGCGAGTCCTGTAGCGCGGAGCGAGAGCCGGCGAGAGCCGGCGAGAGCCGGCGAGAGCCCTTTCCACCGGCGGGTATGCGCCACCGGGCCCGGGCGGAACCGCGTCGACCGAACTAGCGTCACGGCGACACCCGCAACCGGGGAGCCACAACACTCATGACGGATCTTGCTGCTCTCGACGCGACCGCGCAGGCCCAGCTCGTGCACAACGGCGACGCGTCGGCCGCGGAGCTCGTCGACGCCGCCATAGGTCGCATCGAGAAGCTCAACGGCGAGCTGAACGCCGTCATCCATCCGCTGTTCGATCGCGCGCACGCGCTCGTGCAGAGCGGAGTGCCGCAAGGGCCGTTCTCCGGGGTACCGATCGTCATCAAGGATCTCGACGGAACCCTCGCCGGCGCGCCGTATCACGCCGGCAACAAGGCCCTGAAGGCGGCGAAGCATGTTGCCACCACGACCAGCTACCTCTTCGAGAAGCTCGAGCGCGCCGGCTTCGTGATCGTCGGCAAGACCAACACGCCGGAGTTCGGTCTGATGCCGACCGCGGAGCCGCAGGCCTACGGGCCGACGCACAACCCCTGGGATCTCGCGCACAGCGCCGGCGGTTCGAGCGGTGGTTCGGCCGCGGCCGTCGCGAGCGGAATGGTGCCGCTCGGCCATGCCGGTGACGGCGGCGGTTCGATCCGTATCCCCGCGAGCATGTGCGGACTGTTCGGGTTGAAGCCGGCGCGCGGTCGCGTGTCGCTCGGACCGGCCGAGCACGAAGCCTGGCACGGGCTGGTGATGCGCCACGTCGTGACGCGCAGTGTGCGCGACAGCGCGGCGGTCCTCGACGTGCTCGAGGGGTACATGAGGGGCGATTGGTATTCGGCACCGCCGCCCGCGCGCTCCTACGTCGACGAGGTCGGGGCGGATCCGGGCCGGCTGCGGATCGGTATGCGCCGGAGTGCGCCCCTCGGTCTTGCTGCGGTCGACCCGGAGTGCGTCGCCGCGGTCGACGACACCGCGCGGTTGTTGGAGTCGCTCGGCCATTCGGTCGTCGAGGCCGCGCCCGAGGCCCTCGACGACGGGACGCTGCTCGAGACGTTCGGCACGGTGATGCTCGCGTCGTTGCGCGCCGACATGGCCGACGTCGAGGACGCGATCGGTCGCCCGGTGACGCCCGACGACATGGAGCCGGCTACATGGGCCAGCTTCGAGGCCGGCGGGGCGATCGACGCCGGGAGCTACTTGCGGGCGCTCACGAGGATGCAGGCGTGGGCCCGACGCGCGATCGCGTGGTGGTTCGACGGCGGGTTCGACCTGGTGCTCACGCCCACGTGCGCCGAGCCGCCGCCGGTGCTCGGCGACCTCACCGATCCCGAGACGGGCGGCTCTCGCCTCCTGCCCTTCGTGCTGTTCACCGCGCCGTTCAATGTCACCGGCCAGCCCGCGATGTCGGTCCCGCTCGCCACGTCGGCGTCGGGCCTCCCGCTGGGCGTCCAGCTCGTCGGTGCGCCGTACCGCGAGGATGTCCTGATCCGGGTGGCCGCGCAGCTCGAACAAGCAAGACCATGGGCGGACCGCCGTCCCCCCGTGCACGCGTAGCGATCTCGCCAAGGGAGCCGGACATGGCCGACACGTTCCTTGATGCGACCGCGCAGGCCGAGCTCGTTCGCACCGGCGAGGCCTCGGCGCGGGAGCTGGTCGACGACGCGATCGCGCGCGTCGAGAAGCTGAATCCCGAGCTGAACGCGGTGATCCATCCGCGCTTCGATCGCGCCCGCGAAGATGCGCGCGGCACGTTGCCCGACGGTCCGTTCCGGGGCGTCCCGCTGGTGGTCAAGGACCTGCTCGCGGGAATCGAAGGTGATCCTCACCACGAGGGCATGAAGTTCCTGCGCGACGCCGGCTACCGCGCCGATCACACCGACGCGCTGGCGCAGCGCTATCTCGACTCGGGCTTCGTCTGCATCGGCCGAACCAACACGCCCGAGCTCGGCATCGTGCCCACAACCGAGCCGGAGGCCTACGGCCCGACGCGCAATCCGTGGGACACGAGCCGCACGACCGGAGGGTCGAGCGGCGGTTCGGCCGCCGCGGTCGCGAGCGGGATGGTGGCGGTCGCACACGCGAACGACGGCGGCGGATCGATTCGCATCCCTGCAAGCTGCTGCGGCCTCGTCGGTCTCAAGCCATCGCGCGGTCGAACGTCGCTCATGCCCGACTACAGCGTGGTCGACGACCTGTTGACCGTGGAGCTCTGCGTCACGAAGACCGTACGCGACACCGCGGGCGTCCTCGACGCGCTGCAGGGCGCAGCGCTCGGCGACACCGTACGCGCGCCCGCGCCCGATCGTTCCTACCGCCAAGAAGTCGGTGCGTCGCCGGGAAAGCTGCGCATCGGGCTCCTGACGCACAATCCACTCGACACGGGCGAGATCCATCCCGACTGTGTCACCGCGGCGCGCGAAACGGCGCAGCTCCTGGAGTCGCTCGGACACACCGTGGAGGAGACGTTCCCGTCCGCACTGGTCGATCCGACGCTCCTCGGTCACTTCACGACCCTGTGGGCAACGACGCTCGTGTACAACCTGCGGTACTGGGAGCGGAAGGTCGGCCGCGAGATCACGCCGGCCGACGTCGAGCCGCTGACGTGGTCGCTGGGAGAGCTCGGCCGCTCGATCACCGCGCCCGATTACGTCGACGCGCAGCATGCCGTGCTCGAGCTCGGACGCAAGGTCGAGGAGTGGTACGCGTCGGGCTACGACCTGCTGCTGACGCCGACCCTCGGCGAGCCGCCCGTGGAGCTGGGCACGTTCAGCACGCCCGACGAGCCGTTGCTCGGATTCATGCGCGCCGCGACCTTCGTGCCGTACACCCCGCTCGCGAACATGACCGGCGAGCCCGCCATCTCCCTGCCGTTGTACTGGAACGCCGACAGCTTGCCGATCGGCGTCCAGCTGATGGCTGCGTACGGCCGAGAAGACGTCTTGCTCCGAGTCGCCGCGCAGCTCGAGCACGCGCGTCCCTGGGTCGATCGCCTGCCACCCGTTCATGCGTGAGCCCGAGCATGGTGAAGTCGTCGTCGCGGGCGGACAGGGCTTCTACGGCGATACGCCGACGGCCGTCGACGCGCTCCTCGCGGAAGGTGTCGACTAACTCTGCCTGGAGGCGCTCGCGGAGCTGACGCTCGCGATCCTCCAGAAGGATCGCCAACGCGACGAGTCGCGCGGCTATACACGCGACCTTCCCGCGTACCTGTTCCGGGCGTTGCCATTCGTCGCCGACGGTCGCACCAAAGTGATCACCAATGCGGGGGGCATCAACCCGACCGCTGCCGCGCACGCCGCGATCGACACCGCGCGCAAGTTGGGGGTGAGCGGCATCACGATTGCGACCGTCGTCGGCGATGACGTGCACACGCGACTTGGCGCGTTGCACTCCGAAGCGGGGCAACCCTTCGCGCACCTCGATACCGGGGAGCCGTTCGATGCTTTTCCGGGACCGCCGCTGTTCGCGTCGGCGTACCTCGGCGCGCGACCGATTGTCGACGCGCTGGCGCAGGGCGCCGACATCGTGATCACCGGACGGGTCGCGGACGCTTCACTCTTTCTCGCTCCGCTCGTGCACGAGCACGGTTGGGACTGGGACGACTGGGACCGGCTCGCGGCCGGCATCCTCGTCGGTCACCTGCTGGAGTGCTCGGGGCAGAGCATCGGGGGCAATTACTCCGGCGACTGGTGGGCACTGCCCCACCCGTGGGACCTCCCCTACCCGATCGCGAGTGTCGACGCCGACGGAACGGCGGTGATCTCGAAACCTCGAGGGTCCGGAGGCCGGGTCTCGACCGACACGCTGCGGCACCAGCTGCTGTACGAGGTCCACGACCCGGCCCGGTACCTGTCCCCTGACGTCGTCGCCGACTTCACGTCGGCGCGATTCGTCGACCTCGCCGACGATCGCGTGCGAATCAGTGAAGTGCGCGGAACGCCGGCGACGGAGACGTACAAGCTGCTGCTCTCGGCGCACGCGGGCTGGGCGGGCGAAGCACGGGTCGCCTTCTCGTGGCCCGACGCGTACGAGAAGGCGAAGGCGACCGCCGCGATCTTCCGAAAGCGCGTCGAGCTCGCAGACCTCGAGGTCGACGAGTGGCTCGTCGAATACTGGGGCGTCGACGCGCTCGGTGGGCCCACAGTTCCACGTTCCGCATCCGAGCCTCCGGAATGCACGCTCCGTATCGCGTGGCGATGCGCAGATCAACGCACGGCGGGTCTCGTCGGACGCGAGCTCGTACCGCTGACGCTTTCCGCTCCCCCTGCGGGCATGACCGGTGCCGGACGCGGCGCGGGCACCAGCGCGACCGAACTCCTGTCGATCTGGCCCACGCTCATCG
This sequence comes from Actinomycetota bacterium, assembly GCA_030839005.1. Lineage (GTDB taxonomy): Bacteria > Actinomycetota > Acidimicrobiia > IMCC26256 > PALSA-610 > PALSA-610. The sequence goes on from JAUZEM010000284.1 coordinate 7,948, forward strand.
AGAAGTCCGTCGTCGACGCGGAAGTGCGCGTGGTGCTCGAGGAGGTCGATTAGCCGTGGCCCGGCTCGCATTGCGAGAGCTCTGTGGATACCGCGCCGGCGACAAGGGCGACGTCGCGAACGTGGCGCTGTTCGCGAGCGACGACGAGACGTACGCGCTCATCGTGCGCGAAGTGACCGCGGCCCGGGTGAAGGAGCACTTCGGCGCCATGGTGCGCGGTCGGGTCGACCGCTACGAGGCCGCGAACGTACGCGCGCTCAACTTCGTCATGCAGGGTGCCCTCGGCGGCGGCGGTCCGAGATCGCTGCGCGCCGACAGCCTCGGTAAGACGCTCGGCGGCGCGCTCGTGCGCCTGGAGATCGACGTGCCGGAGTCGTTGGCCGGTCGGCGTCGCCCCCGCCCCGACGTGTCGTGGGCGGACGAGATCCTGGACGCGTAGAACGAGCGCGGTTCGGCTCGGCGCCGCCGCTCAGCGAAGGGTGAGAAAACCGGCCAGGTTGTCCTGGTCGGAACGCACCTCGGCAACCAGCGAGTCACCGGAGTCGGCGGGCATCTCGAGGGCCTCGAGGGTTTCCTCCAGCGGCGCGTTCTGCTCCGATGTGACGTCGCCGATCTCGATTGCAACGGCATCCGCGGCGACGAGCACGCGTCCGAGCTGCGACGTCACCTCGGCCGACGAAGTGTGGTGCGAACCGATTGCCTCCACCACGTCCGCGGGGAACCGCATCACGGAGAGCGCGGCCGCGCCGACCTCGGCGTGCGTCATCGCGAACTCCATGCGCTCGGCGTCGAGGTGGGAGAGCGTGGCGTCGCCGGCAAGGAGGTCGAGCACCGCGTCGTACCGGCGGGGCGCGCGGCGGAACAGGAGCGCGCGGCCGAGGTCGTGAAGCAGGCCGGAGCTGAACGCGTCGTTCGGCGGGATGCCGATCCGGCGGGCGATCGCTGCCGCGGCGGCGGCGGTCGTGACCGAGTGTGGCCAGAAGTCGTCGGGCACGGAGCGACCCGTCTCCGAGAAGAGGTCGAACGCGGCGGCGGTGGCGATGGCGCGCACTGTCGGCAGGCCGAGCACGGTTACCGCGCGCCACGCGCTGGAGACCTTGCCGGAGAGCCCGTAGAACGCGGTGTTCGCGAGGCGGATGACCTGCGTCGCGAGCGCGGGGTCGGACTCGATGAGTCGACCCAGGTCGGCGGCCGACGGGCGCGGATCCGCGAGCATCCAAAGGAGCCGCATAGCGGCGCCCGGCTGCACCGGCAGCTCGGTGACTGCGGTGATCAGGTCGTTTGCTTCCGCTGTCGCCATGGTTTCGCCCCCATTTGGGCCCGCCGCCGGGGAGCTCCGTGCCATCCGGGACCCCTCGTATATCGGTCGCGATCGGCAACCCCTGAGTGAGATCTCGCGGGCCCTACGCTTCGGGCCCGATGAACCAACCCGGTCGACTCCCCCGAACGACGCGACCACGGCGCTACGAGTTGCTGATCGCCACCGACCTGGACGCATCCACGTTTTCCGGCGAGGTGGTCATCGCGTTGGAGATGACGGAACCGACCGAGACGATCGTGTTGCACTCCAAGGGCCTCGACGTGGTCCTGGCTTCGCTCAGCCAGGGCGGTGCCCCGGTTGCCGCCGACCTCCGGATCGACGCGGAACGCGAGCACATCGTGATCACCGCGCATCGCGCGCTCTTGGCCGGAGACGCCGTCCTCGAGCTCCAGTTCGACGGCTCGATCAGCCCGGGCCTCCTCGGCTTCTACCGCAGCACCTATCTCGACGAAGCGGGTGCCCGCCGGGTGCTCGCCGCGACACAGTTCGAGGCGCCCCATGCCCGCGCCGCCTTCCCGTGCTTCGACGAGCCCGAGTTCAAGGCGATCTTCGCGATCACGTTGGTGGTGGCCGACGGCATGCTCGCGTTGTCGAACGGACCCGAGATCGATCGGGAGAAGCTTCCCGACGGAAACGTCCGGGTCCGATTCGGAACGACGATCCCGATGTCGACCTACCTGGTCGCGTGGGTCGTCGGGCCGCTCGAGGTGACCGAACCGGTCTACGCGGGTGGGGTCGCGGTGCGCGTCGCGCACGTACCGGGGCGCGGCCATCTGACGCAGTTCGCGCTCGATGTCGGCGCGTTCGCGATCGAGTTCTTCGCGGACTACTACGGAATCGCGTATCCGGGCACGAAGTGCGACCTCGTCGCGCTGCCCGACTTCTCCTTCGGCGCGATGGAAAACCTGGGCTGCGTCACGTTCCGCGAGACGCGGCTCCTCGTCGACCCCGACGCGGCGACGCTCGACGAGTTGTCGGGCGCGGCTCTGACGATCGTGCACGAGATCGCGCACATGTGGTTCGGCGACCTCGTGACAATGAAGTGGTGGAACGGGATCTGGCTCAACGAGGCGTTCGCAACCTTCATGGAGCACCTGGGCATCGACGCGTACAAGCCCGAGTGGAAGACGTGGGACGAGTTTGCCCTCGGACGCGCCGCCGCGCTCGACGTCGACGCGCTCGAGAACACCCGCACCGTCGAATACGAGGTCGTCACCCCCGAAGACGCCGATGGCATGTTCGACATCCTCACGTACCAAAAAGGCGGTTCGGTACTGCGCATGCTCGAGCGGTGGCTCGGCGCCGACGCGTTCCGGGCCGGCGTGCGGCATTACCTCTCGCGCTATCAGCTCGCGAACACCGAGACGACCGACCTGTGGGACGCACTCGAGGAAGCGACGGGCAAGCCGGTGCGGCGGATCATGGACACGTGGATCTTCCAACGCGGGTTCCCGACGGTGTGCGTAGACGAAGGCCGGCTCGAGCAACGGCGCTTCTCCTACGCAAGCACCGGACACGACGAGCAATGGGTGCTCCCGGTACTGGCCCGCGTGCACACCGGCGAAGGGGCGGAGACCCGGTCGCTGCTCTTCGACGCGGACACCGTGCCGCTCGACGTGCCGGATGGTGCGCTGGTGGTGCTCAACGCAGGTGGCGACGGCTTCTATCGCGTCGCCTACCCCACCGCGTGGCGGGACCGCCTCCTCGACGCCCGCGTACTCGAACCGCTCGAACGATTCGCGCTGGTCGACGATCTGTGGGCTTCGGTGCTCGCAGACGACGCGACTGCGACCGAATTCCTCGACTGCGCGCGCCGATTCGCCGAGGAGACAGACCCGATCGTGTGGCGCGTGGTCATCGGACACCTGCGCGCCGCGGCCCGCCTGGTCGCCGGCGACGCCCTCGATCACATGCGTGCCGAGATCGCCGCGATCGTGAGACCGGCGATGCGGCGACTGGGTTGGGACGCGCATCTCGACGACGAGCGCACGCGTCAGCTGCGCGGCCTTTTCGTCAACGTGCTGGGATCGACCACGTTCGATCCCGAGACGATCGCGCGGGCGCGCGAGGTCTACGAGCATCCCGAAGGCGCCGACGCCGACGTCCAGGCGGCGGCAATCGCCGTCGTCGCCGGCAACGGCACCGCGGACGACTTCGAGCGGTTCTTGGCGCGGTCGGAGGAGACCGTGAATCCCCAAGAGCAACTTCGCTACCTGTACTCGCTGGGCGACTTTCCGAGCGAGGCCTTGGTGCTGCGGGCGGCGGAACGGGCGCTCTCCGATGAGATCCGGGCGCAGAACGGCCCGTTCGTCATCCAGCGGGCGCTGCGCAACCGCGAGCACGGACCCGTCGTGTGGGCATTCGTCCGTGACAACTGGGAACGGGCGTTGCGACGTTTCAGCCCCTCGATGATCCCGCGTCTGATCGAAGGCACGACCTGGCTCGTCGAGGGTCGCGTGCCCGACGACGTCATGGCCTTCGTCACCGCCCATCCCGTGGCGGCCGGCGCGCGCACGATCGCCCAGCACATGGAGCGCCTGGCAGTGCACCGAGCGGCCGTCGCACGCGAGCGCGAGCGGTTCTCGGCCTCGTTGCTGAACGCCCACGCGCCCTGAACGCCCACGCGCCCTGAACGCCCACGTGTCTGAACGAGGATTTCGCCCGACGGCGCCGTCTCACCCTCGGGATACCGTGAGAGGGCATGGCGCTCGACCGCTTCAGTGCGCCCGTGCGGGCCTGGTTCGAAACGAGCTTCGCCGCGCCCACCGACGCCCAGGCGAAGGGCTGGCCCGCGGTCGCCGACGGCGAGCACACGCTGCTCCTCGCCCCCACCGGATCCGGCAAGACGCTCGCCGCGTTCCTCTGGGCCATCGACCGCCTCGGCAGCACGGTTCGACCCCCGAAGGACCGTCGCTGCCGTGTCCTCTACGTCTCGCCGTTGCGCGCCCTCGCGTTCGACGTCGAGAAGAACCTGCGCGCGCCGCTCGCGGGCATCACGCTCGCCGCCGAGCGCCTCGGCGAAGCGTTCGACGCTCCTACCGTCTCCATGCGCACGGGCGACAGCTCCGGCAAGGAGCGCCAACAGCTCGTCCGCAACCCACCCGACATCCTCATCACGACGCCCGAGTCGCTCTACCTCATGCTCACGTCGCAGGCACGCGAGACACTGCGCGGCGTCCAGACCGTGATCATCGACGAGATCCACGCGCTCGCGCCGACCAAGCGCGGCGCACACCTCATGCTCTCGCTGGAGCGGCTCGAGGCAATCACGGACGCGCCACCCCAACGCATCGGCCTGTCGGCAACGCAGCGGCCGCTCGACGAGATTGCTCGCTTCCTGGGCGGCTACGGCGAGCACGGGCAACGCCCGGTCACCGTCGTCGATGCCGGCTCGCGCAAGTCGCTCGACGTCGAGGTGATCGTCCCGGTCGACGACATGAACGAGCCCGGCGCGCATTCGGCCGCCTCGGGCGCGACGGCGGGCGCGCTCGGCCTCGACGACCCCGAGGCGAACCAGAGCATCTGGCCCCACGTGCACCCGCGCATCCTCGAGCTGATCCGCGCGCACCGCACGACGATCGTGTTCTGCAACGCACGTCGTCTCGCGGAACGGCTCGCCGCGAGCCTCAACGACCTCGCGGGCGAGGAGCTCGTGCGCGCCCATCACGGGTCTTTGGCCCGAGAGCAGCGCGTGCAGGTCGAGTCCGAGCTGAAAGAGGGTCGGCTGCGGGGCATCGTCGCGACGTCGAGTCTCGAGCTCGGGATCGACATGGGCACCGTCGATCTGGTCGTGCTGGTCGAGTCGCCGGGCTCGGTCGCGCGCGGCATACAGCGCGTCGGCCGCGCCGGCCATCAGGTCGGCGAGCCGAGCACGGGCAAGATCTTCCCGAAGTACCGCGGCGATCTACTGGAGGCCGCGATCGTCGTACGGCGCATGCGCGAGGGACTGGTCGAGGAGATGCGCTACCCGCGCAACCCGCTCGACGTGCTCGCGCAGCAGATCGTCGCGATGTGCGCACTCGACGAGTGGAGCGTCGACGACCTGTACGCGCTCGTACGCCGGTGTGCGAACTTCTCGGAGCTGTCCGAGGACGCGTTCCGCGAGACCCTCGACATGCTCGCGGGCCGGTATCCCTCCGATCGCTTCAGCGGCTTGCGACCACGCGTCGTCTGGGATCGGATCGAGGGCCGGGTCCGGGCGCGCGAAGGCGCCCAGCGGGTCGCCGTGCAGAGCGGCGGGACCATCCCCGACCGCGGGCTCTTCGGTGTCTTCCTGCCCGACGGCGGCCGCGTCGGCGAGCTCGACGAGGAGATGGTCTACGAAAGCCGGGTCGGCGAGTGCTTCGTGCTCGGTGCGTCGACATGGCGGATCGAGGAGATAACGGTCGACCGCGTCGTCGTTACGCCCGCGCCCGGCGAACCCGCGAAGACACCGTTCTGGAAAGGCGACCGGCCCGGTAGACCGCTCGAGCTCGGTCGCGCGCTGGGCGCGCTCGTGCGCGAGCTGCACGGCCTCGACCGCGCCCGGGTCGAAGCGGTGCTGGAGGAGAGCGGACTCGACGCGCGAGCCGCCTCAAACCTCCGGGCGTATCTCGAAGAGCAGGCCGAGTCGACGGGCGCGATCCCCGACGACCGCACGATCGTGATCGAACGCTTCCCCGACGAGATCGGTGATTGGCGTGTCTGCATCCTCACGCCGTTCGGCTCGCGTGTGCATGCGCCCTGGGCACTCGCGATCGAGGAGCGGCTCGCGCGTGCCGACTTGCCGGTACAGGTGCTGTGGAGCGATGACGGCATCATCCTCCGCCTTCCCGAGTCGATCGACGACGTCGCGACCGAGCTCCTGCTTCCCGATCCCGATGATGTCGACGAGCTCGTCGTCGCGGGGTTGCCGAACACGTCACTGTTCGCCTCCAAGTTCCGCGAGAACGCGGCGCGCGCGTTGCTGCTCCCGCGCCGCCGTCCGGGCGAGCGCACACCGCTGTGGCAGCAGAGGCAGCGGGCGGCCGACCTGCTCGAGGTCGCGAGCGACTTCCCCTCGTTCCCGATGCTGTTGGAGACGACGCGTGAATGCCTGCGCGACGTGTTCGACGTTCCCGCGCTACGCGAGGTGCTGACCCAGATCCGTTCGCGTGCGGTGCGCGTCGTCCCGGTCGAGACGCGCCGGGCGTCACCGTTCGCACAATCGCTCTTGTTCGGCTGGATCGCCGTGTACATGTACGAAGGCGACGCTCCACTCGCCGAACGCCGGGCCACCGCGCTCGCGCTCGACCGCGACCTCTTGCGCGACCTCATGGGCGCGGAAGAGCTGCGCGAGCTGCTCGACCCCGAAGCGCTCGCTTCGCTCGAGCTGGAGCTACAGAGACTGTTACCGACCCGGCACGCCCGCCACGCGGACGACCTGCACGATCTGCTCACCGACCTCGGGCCGCTCGGTCTCGACGAAGTCGTCGCCCGGTGCGCGGCCGATCCGCGACTTTGGGTCGAACAACTGCGCGCCGAGCGGCGGATCATCGAGATCGGTGGTCGGTTGGCCGCGGCGGAGGATGCGGCGCGCCTGCGCGACGCGCTCGGCTGGGCGATCCCGCAAGGCTTGCCCGCCGCCTTCACCGATCCCGTCG
>JAUZEM010000331.1 GCA_030839005.1 Actinomycetota bacterium
CGGCCGCGGTGTGTCCGGACGGAAAGCTTGATGTCGCGGGCGTCGAGTTGAGCCGCGGTACCGGGGGGCGGGGCCGATCTACGACGAAAGTCACGGAGAGAAAGACGGTGATCTCCACTGTGAGCGCAATCGTCAAGAAGGCCGCTTCCCGCCAACGCCGGCGAAGCGCGAGTACGCCGACGACGACTGCCGCGACGGCGATCACGGGCAGCGTGTTGAGTGCCGACGTCGCCACCTTCGTGATGTCGTTCCAACGGCTCGTCCGATGGCGGGCGAAGTGTTCACTCACGTGTCGATCCCAGCTGCCGACGCTGCCGTCCAGGGCGTGCGTGAGCAGGAGGCCGACGCCGAGCATCAGCGCCGTGAGCACGACGTAGCCCACGACCGTGACCGCGAGGGCCGACCGAATCGGATGCTGCGGGGAGCCAGCATCCGCCCGCGCGTCGTTGATCGGCTCGAGCAGAGAGCCGCGCGTTCTTCCCATGGATTCCTCCGGATGCGGTAATACCCGATGAGCAGTGGGGTAACGCCTGACGTCCGTTGGGTACGTTAGGTGGCGCGTGGCAGTTGTGATGGTTGTCGTTGTCAGTGCACTCGCCGGGGGGATCGTCGCGGGCTTTCTTGCCTGGCGCTTGCCGAACTTCGATCCCGCCGCCCCGCGCGTGGCTCCGCCGTCGATCCGGCGCGAGGTACGCGCGCACGCCGGGCTTGCCGCGTTCTTCCGCTCGCGGGTCGACCCGGCCACGGCAACCGGGCTGGGGCTCACCATCGCGCTCGCGCTCGTGGTCGGAGGTGCGATCGCGATCGGCGCGCTGCTCGTGATGGAACAGCACAACGCCGGGCTCGCGCACTACGACCTGAGCGCGGCGCGCTGGGGCGCCAAGCACGCGACGAGCGGATCGACACGTTTCCTGAAAAACGTCAGCCTGTTGGGCGGAACGCCCGTGATGATCGCGGTCGCGGTGATCGCCGCGGTCGCCGAGTACGTGCGCACGCGCACCGCCGCCATCTTCGGGTTCCTCACCGTCGTGGTCCTCGGGCAGGTCGTCGTGACGAACCTCACGAAGGTCATCGTCAATCGCCCCCGGCCCGACATCCATCGCCTGACCGGATTCTCGGGTGCCTCGTTCCCCTCGGGCCACGCCGCGACCGCCGCCGCGACATTCGCCGCAGTCGCGTTCCTCGCGGGTCGCCGGCGCTCACAGAACACGAAGGCGCTCCTTGCCGCCGGCGCGGCCGCCATTGCAGTCGGAGTCGCAACCACGCGTGTACTGCTCGGCGTGCACTGGCTGACCGACGTGCTCGCGGGCCTCGCGCTCGGTTGGGCCTGGTTCGCGATCGCTTCGATCGCGTTCGGCGGGCGCGTGCTCGCGTTCGGTCGTCCCGCCCAGGTCGCGGAGCAGGCGGCGCAGACCGTCGACACGAAACCTTGAAAGCGAGTCCCGGGTAATTGCGTCTCGACGTTGAGATGAGGGCGGGGTGGGTATCGTCCCCGGGTGAGGTCGCCGGAACGGTTGGTCCGCCGCGTCGACGAGTTCCAGCAAGAGAATCGTCCGCTCGGATTCTTCTTCGCAGTGGTCAAGAAGTTCGGCGACGACCGGGCCGGGATGCTCGCCGCGCTCATGGCGTACTACGGCTTCCTCGCATTGTTCCCGCTGCTGTTGTTGCTCGTGACAGTGCTCGGACTCGCGCTACACGGCAATCCGTCGCTGCAACAACGCGTTCTGAACTCCGCTCTCAGTGACTTTCCCATTCTCGGCGACGAGATCCGCAAGAACATCCATACGCTTCGTGCGAGCCCACTTGCGACGGGCGTCGGTGCTCTCGGCCTGCTGTGGGGTTCGCTGGGGGTCACCCAAGCCGCTCAGTTCGCGATGGCCCAGATCTGGAACGTCGAGGGCAGGGACCGCCCGGGCTTCGTGCCGCGCCTTGTACGCGGACTGTTGTTCATCGCGACGTTGGCACTCGGCGTCGCGCTCACCACGCTGCTGACCCAGGTCGGAGTATTCAGCGGGAGCCACGCGCTTTGGTTCCGTGCCCTCTCCCTCGCGGCCGGCACCGGAGTGAACATGGGTCTCTCGGTGATCGCCTTTCGGATCCTCACACCCAGGCACATCGAGCTGCGCGACTTGGCGCCGGGGGCCGTGATCGCCGGCGTCTTCTGGACCGCGCTCCAGTTCGGCGGGACCTACCTGATCGGCCATCAACTGCGGCATACCAGCGAGGTCTACGGCCTCTTCGCCGTCGTGCTGGGTCTTGCGTCATGGTTGTATCTCGAGGCCCAACTCACGTTGTATGCCGCCGAGCTGAACGTCGTACGAGCGCGCCGGCTGTGGCCACGAGCCATCGTGCAACCTCCCCTGACGGGAGCCGACCGCGAGGTCCTTAGAGACATTGCCCGCCAAGAGATCCGACGCCCCGAGCAACACATGCAGGTCGATTTCGACACGTCCGCGCTCACGAACGAGCCCGCGCGTCCTGACCCCGAGGAGAACGACTGATCGCGAAAGGCGAAAGTGCTACGAGCCTTCGGTCAAGTGCTCGATCGCCCCGCTGGCCGACTCCTTCGCTGAGGAGGCAGCCGACGATGCAGCCACCTTCGCGCGTTGCAGCGACCGCTTCGCGGCCTTGCGGGCTCGACGACCCGCTTTGCGACCACGTTTCGCGGCATCCGTGCCCGCGCTTCGGGCGCTCTCGACCCCGCCACGCACAATGGGCTCGACTCCCGAGAGGACCTCTCCCATGATCGCGCCCTTCCGACCCTTCCGGCTCCGCCCCTTCGACTGCGCGAGGCGCTTCGCGGCATGGGCCGCGTCCGCACTCGCTTGCTTCACCCGCTTCTCGGCCGCGCTGATGCGGGCTTCGGCCGCCATGCGCGCGGCCTGCTCCTCGAGCAGCGACGCCTCCGCGTCGTGCTGCGATCGCTCAGCCCGTCGCAGTCGCTCCTTCTTGCTGCGGAACGAGACCAATCCGAGCGTTCCGACCGAGAGCGTCTTTCGGGTCACACCCATTCTCGTCTCCCTCTGACGTGCGGACGTCTGATGAAGTACCAGATCCCGGTACCCAGACGCCAGCCGCTGCAACCCATGGCCCGTCGCCCGGCTGCTCGTATCCTGCGGCGATGACCCACTACGACCTGGTGATCGTCGGCGCGGGGTCAGGCAACATGCTGCCGAGGGCAGCCATCGATCGCATGCGCGTCGCGATCGTCGAGCGCGACAGGTTCGGTGGTACCTGTCTCAACCGCGGCTGCATCCCTTCGAAGATGCTGGTGTACGCGGCCGATGTCGCCGAGACGGTTCGCCAGGCCGCCCGGTTCGGGATCCGCGCCGAGTTGATCGGCGCCGACTGGCCGGCCATCCGAGACCGCGTCTTCGCCCGGACCGATCGGGTCTCCGAGAACGCGGTCGCGTTCCGTCGCCAGAGCGGAGTCGATGTGCACGTGGGCGAGGCCCGCTTCGTCGCTCCCCACGTGCTCGAGGTCGGTGGGCAGCAACTCCGTAGCGAACGAATCGTGCTCGCCGTCGGCTCCCGCCCGAGCATGCCCGAGATCGACGGTCTGACCGACGTTTCGTTCCACACCACCGACACGATCATGCGGGTCGACGCCCGGCCGGAATCCATGGTGGTGATCGGTGGCGGCTACGTCGCGGCGGAGATGAGTCACGTGTTCGGAGCGTTCGGTACCGAGATCACGATCGTTGAGAGAGAACCAAGGCTGCTCGCCACGCTCGACGACGATGTGGCGCAGCAGTTCACCGAGCGCTACGCGGAACGGTTCGACGTCCGGCTCGCAACGAAGGTCGAGCGCGTCGAACGAACGGCTCGCGGCGTGGCTGTGCACCTCGAAGGCGCAGCCGGACGTGACGTCGTCGAAGCCGAGACGATCCTCCTCGCCGCTGGACGGATACCCAACAGCGACGTCCTCGACGTCGCGGCCGGCGGGATCGCCGTCGACGAGCACGGACACGTCATCACCGACGAGACGTACACGACCAGTGTGCCCGGAGTGTGGGCGATCGGAGATCTCGCCAATCATTTTGAGCTCAAGCACCTCGCCAATGCCGAAATGCGTATCGTGCTCCACAACGCTCTCCACGCCGACGATACGCGCCGCGCCAACTTCCCGGTACTGCCTGCAGCCGTATTCGCCGACCCGCAGATCGCGACGGCCGGGCCCACCGAGCGGGCGCTGCGCGAGCAGGGGAAACCCTTCGTCGTGGCCCGTCGCGACTATGCGGACACCGGATACGGATGGGCCCTCGAGGACACGACCAGCTTCGTGAAGCTCATCGCCGATCCCGCGACCCGCCGGCTGCTTGCGGCACACATCATCGGTCCGCAGGCCGCCACACTCATTCAGCCCCTCGTCCAGGCGATCTACCTCGACAACACCGTCGAGCAGCTGGCGCACGATGTTCTATACATCCACCCGGCGGCCAGCGAGGTCATCGCTCAGGCATTGTTGGAGCTCCCGCATCTGCCCACGTAACGCAGTCGCGTCGAAGGGGCCGAGAGCACCTCGATGGCTCTCGACCCCTCGACAATGTGTGGTTACTCCTGACCGTCGAACTGGTGGTCGACGTTGGTGCCGGTGTCTTCATGACCGCCGGGCCCATCGGAGGGGCTTTCGGTCTCCGACGCCGCCGGCTTCTCGGTCTCCGCGGTGGTCGGCTCCGGGGCCACCGGTGCCGCCTTCACCGTGGCCGACGCCGTCTTGGCGGTCGGGTCGGGACTTTCCGATGCTCCGGGAACGTCGGGCGTCGTCTGGTCACCCTGTTGGACGTTGTCGGTATCGGCCGCTGTGGGCGCCGCGGTCTGTACCGCCGGCTTGATCGCCGGCGAGGACGACGCACCCGCGCCCGCGATGGCGGCGGTGGTGCCGACACCTGCGAACGCGAGCGCAACTCCGGCGGCGCCGATGAGCTTGTGAGTGAGACGCATGGTTTCAAACTCCTTCTTGGGTTTGGGGAGCTTCGACGATGCCTGATCTCGGGTTGTGCCGCCGTGTGGGGCACGTGTGATCGTTCACATGTGCCGATTGCGCCCCAGAGGCTCAATCGGCGGGTAGACGAATCGCCACCTGTGCGCCGCCGCCGTCGAGGTTGCGGGCCTCGGCATCTCCGCCGTGGCCTCGGGCAACCGCGCGAACTATCGCGAGACCCAGACCCGTCCCACCGTCGTCGGACGCTCGGCCTGAATCGGCGCGGCGGAAGCGCTCGAATGCGTGAGAAAGGAAGTCGAAGGGGAAGCCCGGTCCGTGATCCGACACAGAGATCACGATGCCATGGGAGTCGCGCCGGGCGTCGAGCCGGACGCAGGAGGCCGGAGGCGCGTGACGGATGGCATTGTCGAGCATATTCTCGACGGCACGGCTCAGATCGTCGGCGACGACGCCCGCGGCGAGGTCGGTCGGCGCGTCGAGGAGGACGCTGACGTCGGCGCCGCGACCCTGTGCGTTGCGCCGGGCGCGATCGGCTGTCCGCTCGAGGAGCGGACGAAGCGGTTGCAGCTCGCGCGCGTCGCGGGTGCGATCCTCGTCGTGGCGCGCCAGGAACAACAGCTCTTCGGCCAGCCCGACCAGCCGATCGGTCTCGTCGCCGGCGTTCGCGATCGCGCGACGCAGCTCGACGATGTCGCGACCGGGGTGGGCGGCAAGCTCGAGCTCGGTGCGGAGGATGGCCAACGGCGTACGGAGCTCATGGCTCGCGTCGGCGACGAACGCTCGTTGTTGCACGAGCGCATTTTGGAGCCGACCGAGAAGGGCGTTCATCGTCACACCGAGTTGCGCGATCTCGTCGTGCGTCGTCGGCACTGCCAGTCGCGTGTCGGCGTCTCGCTCCGAGATCGTGGCCGCCTGGCGCCGCATTCGCTCGACCGGCCGTAGGGCCAGCGTGCTCAGGAGCCACGCTCCGATCGCGGATGCAAGCGTTACGATCGCCACCCCGATCGCGAGACCGGTGCGTACGCGTGCGACCGCGTCGTCGGCCGACGCCAACGACGATCCCACGACGACGATCCAACGCCCGTCGCTTCGTGTCACCGGGGTCGCGAGAAAGCGCACGGAATGACTGTCGCGTGGGATGTGACCTTCCGCGTAGACGGTCTTGATGGCCGCCGCGTGAAGCGTGCCGGGCGAGATCACGAGTGCAGCACCCGCCGCTTGCGAAGTCTCTGCCACGCGACCGTCGGGCGCGACGATCTGCGCGATCGCCTCCTTCTCGTTGAGCAGCGCGGTCGAGCCCGAATCCTGGAAGTTGATACCGCCTGCCGCGTCGCCCACGTTCTGCACGAGCGCCTCGGCACGGACGCGCAGCGACGAGTCGACCGACGTGTGAAGGTGACCGCGCAACTGGTCCACGAACAGCACGGCCCCAAGGCTCGAAAGGACGAGCGCGCCGAGCGCCGCGAGCGCCGCGAGCCGGACGCGGATCGGCATCGTTCAGCTGCTCGACGAGGTCAACCGATAGCCGACGCCGCGAACGGTCTGAAGGTCGTCCCGACGAAACGGCTTGTCGATCTTCTTCCGCAGGTACGAAACGTATTGATCGACGACATTTGAGAGCCCGTCGAACGCAAAGTCCCAAACCCGCTCGAGAATCTGGGTTCGCGTGACAACCTCGTCCGGATGCCGCATGAAGAGGTCGAGCAGCGCCGTCTCTTTGGGCGACAACTTGATCTCCTCGTCGCCGCGCCATGCCTGATGTAGCGCCGGATCGAGTCGCAGGTCACCGACCTGTAACACCGCAGGACGGATCTGAGCGCCCCGTCGCAACAGCGCGCGCACCCGTGCGCTGAGCTCCGCGAAGCTGAAAGGCTTCAGGACATAATCGTCCGCGCCCGCGTCGAGTCCCCGAACGCGGTCGTCGACCGAGTCCTTCGCGGTCAGCATCAGGACGGGGGCCCAACATCCCGCTTCGCGCAACGAACGGCAGACGACGAAGCCGTCCATGTCCGGAAGCATCACGTCGAGCACGACGGCATCGAAATGCGCCTCGGTCGCGAGCCAGAGCGCGTCCGCGCCGTTCGCCGCGACGTCGACGGCATAGCCGTTCTCTGCGAATCCGCGACGCAACAAGCACGACATACGGGGTTCGTCCTCGACGACCAGCAGACGCACGAACTGACGGTAGCGGTGGGAACATGTGAGTTCGATGAGAGCCGGCAAAGAATCCGCGCGGCTCGCCGGACGTCACGTGCAGCGGAGATCTCGACACTAGGCCGGCGGGAACTGCAGCAGCAGGACCGCGACGATTGCGCCGAAGCAGATGACGTGGTCGCGCCGGATCACGTGGGCAAGACGCGATTGTTGCGCCGCGTCGTCCGTTTGGCGTCCGAGTCGCACCGCGCTCGGAACGGTCCTGCACGCCGCGAGGCCAACGGCGCCAAGCGTGAGGACAAGGGAGAACGTCGCCCTCCAGACGGGGAGATCCATGCGCACGAGCTCGGTTGCCAGTGCGCCGATCGTGATCACCATGGCGAGAGCCACGAGCCGGTTCATCGGCCGCGCGGCAGTCGTCACGCGCGCGTAGTACGCGGCGATCGACGCGCGAACGTCGCTTGGCACGTCATCCTCGGGGTGGCCACGTGCTTGGACGTCGAACATCAGGTCGAACCACAGCACCGCGAGGAGGAACCCCGTTCCGGTGGAAGCGATCGCGCGCACCTGCAGAGTCTGACTCGCCTGCCGGATGCGGCGGTGATCATACTCGGAGCGCGCCGCTCGGACGGGTCATTGCGGGTCATTGGTGGTCATTGGTGAGAGTTCGCGACACCTTCACGCGCAAGATACGCCGCGCCGCGATCGTGTGCCCTACCGTCGATGCCTGCGCACGATCGATCAGAAGGCCT
>JAUZEM010000510.1 GCA_030839005.1 Actinomycetota bacterium
AGGCTGCGAATACCGCGCTGGCGAACAAAGATTTCCGAGACAGCGTGCGTCAGATGCACGAAGCCGGATATCCGCTGGTCGACATGGTCGAGGCGCTCGGTCTCGAAGAGGAAATGACCCGGCGGATTCGTCAGATCCTGCTGGACCTGCCCGACGAGGTGGTCGCGGGGATCCGCAAGGCAACGCTGGAAATGCTCGACTCCGGCAACTTCGTCATGCCGCTCGAGTGCCTCGTCACCGACACCGAGCTCGACGCAGGTGTGCCGGTCAAGATCGACGTGGCCCCGGAACAGGGCGTCGACACCATTCACGTGCGTCCGGCCCCGAGCGCGGTGTGAGCCCTCCGACGGCGACCTCAACAACGATGGAGATCGACAAGGACCCCCTCTCACCGGAACCGGTACAACCCCGCGGGGCCACAGGCACGCCGAACGCCGCGACCAACCCGATTCGCCTTTTGCTCGTGGACGACAAACTCATCATGCGGGAGGGCGTTCGGGCGCTCCTCGACCGCGAGCCGGGACTACACGTGGTCGCGCAGGCGTCCTCGGTGGCCGAAGCCGTCGCTCTCGATGTCCGACCGGACGTCGTGATCACCGACGCCGCGCTGCCCGACGCGCACGGCAACGAGGTCGTCCTCCGGCTCCGGCGGCGTTACGCGCAGGCGGGCATCTTCGTCTTGATCGACCGCGACCAGCAACGGCTCGACGAGATCGTCGCCGCCGGCGCCACCGTCGGCGGCGGGGTCGACGGCTACGCGTTGAAGACCGCGACGGCCGAGGAGTTCCTGTCCGGGGTGCGCACCGTTGCCCAGGGAGTCCAGTACGTGCAGCCAACCCTTCGTTCGGACATGTCCGCGAAGGGCGCGCCGACGGGAGCACCCGCTGCGGAGCGGCCGGACGTGTCGCTGCAGGAACCCGGAGAGCGCGCCGCGTTCGAGGCCCTGACCGTGAAGGAACGAGAGGTCCTCGACCTGCTGGTGCTCGGGCACACGAACTCGGAGATCGCCGTGCTCTCGAAGGTCAGCCTGCGCACGGTCGAGGCCCGCCGGGCCCGGGTGCTGCAAAAGCTCGGCGTGCGTACCCGGGCCGACCTCGTCCGGGCCGCCCGTCACCTGTTCTGATCTCTGGTCCGGTGTTCCGGCTGGTCTATACGTTTGCCCCCGAGTCGTAGGGCCGGTCGGGCCGCGACCGAAGCGAGGGAGCACCGACTTGGAACCGATCAGGATCGGATGGTTGGGCTCTGCGCTCGACGGTCCGGACGGCGGGTACGACCGCATCCACCGGATGGCCTTCGACGAGGCCGCCGAGCAAGGTCTCATCGATCGTCCGGTCGAGTTCGTCCTCCACGCCGAGCACGGCCTGCCGCAAGGCTCGGCCAAGAACGCGACCGACGGGTTCCGGTATCTCGTCGACGAGGGCTGCATCGGCGTGGCCGGCGCGTACAGCTCCGACAACGCGATCACCGTGGGGCCCCTCGCCAACGAGTTGCAGATTCCGCTGATCAGTTGGTGCGGGACCGAACGGCTGCAGGGCGACTACTGCTTCCGGCTGGGCAACGGCGACTGCGGCGGCGACGCCGCGCTCGTCGCCGCGTGGTTGCAGCGCAACGGCCACGAGCGCGCCGCGGTGTTGAGCGAGATCTCACCCAACGGCGAGGAGTACTTCCGGTTCTTGCGCCAGGAGTGCCGGCGGCGGGGTCTCAGCATCGCCGCGGTCGAAACCGTCAGCCAGAGTCCCGATCACCTCGCGGCGAACCTGGAGAATCTCCGCCGGGTCGAGCCCGACGCTCTCGTGTACATGGGCTACGGCATGTTGGCGGCGAAGGGGCTCTTACGCGCCGCACTCGACGAGATCGCCTGGGACCCGCCCCGCATCATGGGCACCGCGTTCATGTTCTACCTGATGGGGTTCGACAAGTTCGAGGGTTGGGTCGGCGTCGACCAGTTCGATCCCCGCAACCCACTCGTCGAGGGGTTTCATGCGCGCTTCGTCGCGCGCTACGGCCAGGAGCCGCCGCTGTGGCCCAACGCGATCCCGATCCTGGCCTACGACACGGCACGCGTCCTCGTCGAAGGACTCTTCCGCGCCCCGATCCTCTCCGGTCCGGGGTTGAAGGCCGGGCTCGAAGCGATCCGCTTCATGTCGAGCACCACTGGCGGCGCTCGTACGCACATCGCGTGCTCGCCGTACGAGCACGGCATGTTCCGCGGCGACTGGCTGCTCTACGGCAAGGTGCACAACGGCGCGCTCGAGTTCGAAGGACTGTTCGAGCCGTAACTCTCGGCGCGCCTCGCCGTTCGAGTCAGATCAATTCGTGCGGCGGGGCTTGGCCGAGATCGACTCGCTGCTGCGGGCGATGGCCCGGCGGACGACGGGGTCCTCGCGACTGAAGCGGCTCGCGTCGCGCACGGCGCGCATCTCCCGGAGTGCCCCGAAGGCCTCGTCGAGCTCGCGCTCGACGACCTTGAGCCGGTTCTGATCGGCGGCGGTGAGCCCGAAGCTCTGGCCCGAGCGGGTGAAGAGCGTCGAGCGCTCGTTCGCGAGCCGGCTGAGGTTACGTTCGACATTGCCGCGATCAGTGTTCATTTCCGGAGCTCCTTGCCCGTCAATTGCGGAGTGCAGCAGAAGAAGTGCAACTCGAGCACCGCTGCGCGGGGAGTCCGAGAAGAGGCCGGAACTGTTCCGGAAGGCCTGCCCGATAACCGGGGCGAAACCTCATTCTACCTGATGAAGGGGACTACGGCCGGACGGAACGTGCGGCCCGGTGCGACCGGGAGGTCGCCTTGGGCGTGTCTGTACTGGGCGACGTGTCGGTGGTCAGCGTCGGGGCCGGCTCG
>JAUZEM010000515.1 GCA_030839005.1 Actinomycetota bacterium
AGCAGCTCTCGGTCCCGACGCCCTGATCGTCCCGCACTCCTTCGCACTGCTACCGGGCCGCATTTCACGATCGAACGGATTACCGTGGGTGTTCGTGCGCTGTCCCTCTTGCCGTGCGAACGACGACAAGGTCGTCGACTCGCGCGTCGCCGAGGAGTCGATGGCCATCCGCCGGCGCCGCGAGTGTCTCGCCTGCGGGCGGCGGTTCACCACCTACGAGCGGGTGGAGGAGGCGCCGCTGCTCATCCGCAAGCGCAGCGGCGCGACGGAGCCCTTCCACGCCGCGAAGCTCCGGGCCGGGATCCAACGTTCGGCGTCCGGCCGTCTCGACGACCCGGTCGTCGACCAAGTGGTGACCGCGGTCGAGGAGGAGCTGCGGGCCATGGGTGGAGAGGTCTCGAGCGACCGGGTCGGCATGGCCGTCCTGGAACGGCTGCGGGCCCTCGATCACGTGGCCTACCTGCGCTTCGCGTCCGTCTACAAGGGCTTCGAGGACCTCGCCGACTTCGAACGCGAGGTCGTCGAGCTGCAAAAGACCACGGAGCCCAAACAGCGCTGATCAGGCGTTGAGGGCAGTCCGGCGTGGAGCTTCGGGGGAAGTGTCCGAAGTCGCCCGGAAACTGTTGACACGCGTGGAATTACAGTGGTGTAATGCACCCCCATCTCGCGGTCCGGATGGGAAGCAACCACAACATGTAGTGGTTTCATAGAGTGGCCGCTTCGCAGGGCGAGCTGAGCCGGGATGCCGGCTCGGAGGGAGATCGACGACATGGCGATGGCGCCGCAACAACTCGGTATCGGGATCCAGCGACGGTTCACGAGGCCCGGGGTCGACCCGTACGACACCGTCGAATGGGAGCGGCGCGATGCGCGCATCCAGAACTACAAAGACGGCGGCGACGCCTTCTTCCAGCCCGGCGTCGAGTTCCCGACCAGCTGGTCGCTGAACGCCACGAACATCGTCGCCCAGAAGTACTTCCGCGGCACCCTCGGCACCCCCGAGCGCGAATGGTCGCTGCGCCAGGTCATCGACCGGGTCGTCGACACCATCGCCGACTGGGGCACCAAGGACGGCTACTTCGTCGACGAGCGCGAGGCCGACGCGTTCCGCGACGAGCTCAAGTTCGTGCTCGTGCACCAGTACGCGGCGTTCAACTCTCCGGTCTGGTTCAACATCGGGGTGAAGGGTGTGCCGCAACAGGCGTCGGCGTGCTTCATCCTCGCCGTCGACGACCAGATGGACGCGATCCTCAACTGGTACCGCGAAGAGGGGACGATCTTCAAGGGCGGTTCGGGCGCGGGCATCAACCTCTCGAAGATCCGCTCGTCGCTCGAGCACCTGAAGGGCGGCGGCACCGCGTCCGGTCCGGTCAGCTTCATGCGGGGCGCCGACGCATCGGCCGGAACGATCAAGTCGGGCGGCAAGACCCGGCGCGCCGCCAAGATGGTGATCCTCGACGCCGACCACCCCGACATCGAGGACTTCGTGTGGTGCAAGGCCGTCGAGGAGCGCAAGGCCCGGGCGCTGCGCGACGCCGGCTTCGATATGGACCTCGACGGCAAGGACAGCCACTCGATCCAGTACCAGAACGCGAACAACTCGGTGCGCGTGACCGACGCGTTCATGCAAGCCGTCGTCGACGACCGCGACTGGAACCTCAAGGCGGTCACGACCGGTGAGCCGGTGAAAACGATCCGCGCCCGCGATCTCATGCGCCAGATCAGCGACTCGGCGTGGGAGTGCGCCGATCCGGGCATGCAGTTCGACACGACGATCAACCGTTGGCACACGGCGTCGAACACCGGCCGGATCAATGCGAGCAACCCGTGCTCGGAGTACATGCACCTCGACAACTCGGCCTGCAACCTCGCGAGCATCAACCTGTTGCGGTACCTCGACGACGACGGGAGCTTCGACGTCGATGGCTTCAAGCACACGGTCGAGGTGATGTTCACCGCGCAGGAGATCCTGGTCGGCAACGCCGATTACCCGACCGAGCGGATCGCGGAGACGAGCCGGGTGTTCCGCCAGCTCGGCCTCGGTTACGCCAACCTCGGCGCCCTGCTGATGGCCGAGGGCATGTCGTACGACTCCGACTCCGGCCGGGCGTGGGCCGCGGCGATCACCGCGCTGCTGACGGGTCACGCGTACGCAACGAGCGCGAAGACCGCGGCGCGGATGGGCCCGTTCGCGGGCTACGCACAGAACCAGGAGCCGATGCTCGACGTGCTGCGAATGCACCGGGCCGAAGCGGCGAACATCGACGAAGACCTCGTGCCCCCGGATCTCTTGTGCGCGGCGCAGGAAGCCTGGGACGACGCGGTCGAGCTCGGTGAGCTCCACGGTGTCCGAAACTCGCAGGCGAGCGTGCTCGCGCCAACCGGCACCATCGGCCTCATGATGGACTGCGACACCACGGGGATCGAGCCTGATCTCGCCCTGACGAAGGCGAAGAAGCTCGTCGGCGGCGGCACGATGTTCATCGTCAACCAAACGGTGCCGCGCGCCCTGAACAAGCTGGGCTACAGCGCGGACGAGGTCGACAAGATCATCGAGTACATCGACGAGCACAAGACGATCGTGGGCGCGCCCGTGTTCAAGTCCGAGCACCTGCCGGTGTTCGCTTGCTCGATGGGCGACAACACGATCCACTACACGGGTCACGTGAAGATGATGGCGGCGGTGCAGCCCTTCATCTCGGGCGCGATCAGCAAGACCGTGAACATGCCCGAAGAAGTGAGCGTCGAAGATGTCGAGGAGCTCTACATCGAGTCGTGGCGACTCGGATTGAAGGCCGTTGCGCTCTACCGCGACAACTGCAAGGTCGGCCAGCCGATGTCGACCCAGAAGAAGACGTCCGACGCGCTCACGCAAGAGGTCGAGCGGATCGTGGAGACGATCATCGTGCAAGAGCCGGTGCGGCAGAAGCTGCCGCGCACGCGCAAGAGCCGCACGTTCTCGTTCCGGGTCGCCGATTGCCAGGGCTACGTGACGGTCGGCGAGTACCAGGACGGCCGTCCCGGCGAGGTGTTCCTCAAGGTCGCGAAGCAGGGTTCGACGCTCGCCGGAATCATGGACGCGTTCGCCATCGGCCTCTCGATGGGATTGCAGTACGGCGTGCCGCTCGAGGCGTACATCGAGAAGTTCACGAACGTGCGCTTCGAGCCCGCGGGGATGACCGACGATCCCGATATCCGGTTCGCGACGAGCCTCGTCGACTACATCTTCCGCCGGCTCGCGGTGGAGTACGTCGACAAGGACAAGCGCGAGGCGATGGGCATCATGACGGTGGGCGAGCGGCTGCAGCCGACGTTGCCCGGCGTGGAGGAGGCGACGACGCCGAGCGCGTCGTCGATGGACCTCCCGCTCGACGACCGCGCGCCGTCGGATGCGCTTCGGGTCCGCAACGAGCACCCGGCATCAGCCGCCCGCGCGACGCCGACCCGCGAGATGGTGTTGTGCCACGTCTGCGGCGACATGATGCAGCGCGCCGGCAGTTGCTACGCCTGCCCCAGCTGCGGCAGCACAAGCGGCTGTTCGTAGCTGGAGGCTCGTAGCTGGAGAATGCCCGGCTTCTGAACCGCGGGCGCGCGCCGCTAGCGTGCGGTGATGACACTGGAAGATGAGCCAGAAGATGAGTACGAGCCGAGTCCGTGGGACTGGGTGCGCGAGCAGGTCGAGACCTACGAGCGGACGGGCGGCCGTGAGGCCAACACGTTGCGCGACACGGGCCTGCCGGTGATCATCGTCACCACTCGGGGCAACAGGTCGGGCAAGCTGCGGAAGACGCCGCTCATGCGGGTGGAACACGACGGCGAGTACGCGCTCGTGGCGTCGATGGGCGGCGCGCCGAAGAACCCGGTCTGGTACTACAACCTCAAAGCGCATCCGGATGCGGTGGTGATCCAAGACGGGCCGGAGCCGTTCGACGCGGCGTTGCGCGAGGTCGGCGGATCCGAACGCGAGGAGTGGTGGAAGCGAGCGGTCGCTGCATACCCGCCGTACGCGGAGTACCAGGAGCGGACCGAGCGCACGATCCCGGTCTTCGTCGCCCGCCGACGCGCCTGACTGATCAGTGGGCGCGCGGGCTCGAGCCTTGCTCGAGCTCGAGCTCGAGGTACGCGAGCGCCTCGCCGATCGGCATCGGTTTCGAGAACAGGAATCCCTGTCCGTAGCGGCATCCCACCGCACGCACCGCGGCGAGCTTGGCCTCGGTGTCGATGCCCTCGGCGACGACGACGAGATCGTATGTGGTGCCGAGGTTGACGATCGCGCGCAGCATCGCGTCGTCCCGCCACGTCGACCCGAACGACTGCAGGAACAGGCGGTCGATCTTGAGCGAGTCGATCGGGAGCAGCCGCAAGTAGGTGAGGGAGCTGAAACCGCTGCCGAAGTCGTCGAGCGAGATGTGCACGCCGAGGTCGCGGATCCGGCGCATGATGGCGGCGTTGCGGTCGGTGTGATCGAGCATCACCGACTCGGTGATCTCCAGGGTGAGCAATTCCGGCGCCAACCCGGTGCGTCGCAGCGCGTCCTGGACGCTACTCACGAGATCGCCCGACTCGAACTGGCGCACGGAGACGTTCACGGAAATGCCGACGCCCGGTGCGACGCTCTGCCAACGCGCACAGTCCGCGGCGGCGCAGCAGAGCACCCATAGCCCGATTTCCATGATGATGCCGGTCTCTTCTGCTACCGGGATGAAGGCGTCGGGCCTGACCAGACCGACGCCGGGCCGGTCCCAACGGATCAGTGCCTCGAAATGCGCCACCTGTCCGATCTGCAGATCGACGATCGGCTGGTAGTACGCGAACAACTCGCCGCGCGCGGTCGCCTGCCGGAGCGCGGATTCCAGGTCGAGCCGCCGGGCGGCGTGCAGTTGCATTCGTGCGTCGAACACTTTGATGGGCGTGTTCCCGTGCGCCTTCGCTCGGTACATCGCAGTATCCGCGAAGCGGAGCAGATCGAGCGGTGTCTCGGACCCGCTACCGGCGGACACACCGATCGAAGCACCGACGACGACCTCATTGCCCGCGATCGCAAAAGGCGCCGCGAGCGCGTCGAGGATGCGGAGCGCGACGGCCCTGATCGCGTCGAGGTCGGATGCGCTCGGGCAGAGGACGACGAATTCGTCACTGCCCAGGCGGGCGACGACGTCCTGCACGCGGACCGCGGCGGCGATACGGTCGGCGACGAGCACCAGGAGCTGATCGCCGGCGTCGTGACCGAGCCCGTCGTTCACGAGCTTGAACCGATCGAGGTCTACGCACACCATCCCGACCACGTCATCGGTCCGGCGCGCATGGTCGATCGCGTCCTCGGCACGATCGAGCAACGTGCGGCGATTCGCGAGACCGGTGAGCTCGTCGCACGTCGCCGCGATTCGCAGTGCCTGTTCCATTGTCCGCTGATCGCTGACGTCGCGCACCACCGCCGTGTAGAAGCGATTCTCGCCGACCTGCACATCCGACACCGCGACCTGCGCCGCGAAGCGTTCGCCCGAGGCTCGAATGGCGGTGGTGTCGATCTGCTGGCCGGCGCGCCCGTCCGCGAGTGCGCTGCGGACGATCTGGAGCGAGTCTGCGGGCAGGAAACGTGTGTAGGACACGCCGATGGCGTCGACGGCGCGGGTTGCGAAGATGTGCTCGGCGGCCCGGTTGAAGCTTTCGATGATTCCCTCGGCGTCGACCGAGAAGATGGCGTCGGCGGCGGCTTCGACGATGCTTCGATTGCGTTCCTCCGAGATGCGCAGCGCGGTCTCGGCCGCGCGGCGATCGGTGCTGTCCCGGAGACTGATGACGAGGCCGCGAATCGACGGATCGTCGAGCTGGTTCTTGCTCCGGCAATCGAACCAGCGATAGGTGCCGTCGGCGCGACGCAGCCGCAGACGCAGTTCGATGGGCGGGGCTTTGCCGTCGGTCTGCGCGACGAAGCTGAGGAGCCGGGTCACGACATTCGCATGGTCGTCGGGATGGACGAGGTCGAAGGCGGAAACACCGACGAGATCGTCCGGATCGATGTCGAGCGCTTCCCGCACTGCGCCCGACACCCATTTGATATCGCCTTCTTCATTGCAGATCACTATGACGTCGGCGATCGCGTCGGCGACCGTGGCCAGCCGGGCTTCCGCCGCAACCAGGGCGGAGACGTCGTGGACGCTGAGCACGATGCCGCCGATCGAGGGGTCGTCCGATTGGTTCTGGGCCGTGACGTCGCAGGTGTGCGCGCTGCCGTCACGCGCGACGAACCGCAGTGCCACAGATCGGGCCTCGGTACCCGAGGGGAGTGATCGCACCTCGTCGAACCAGGCCGAGGCCTCGTCGCGGTCGCCGGCCGCGACCCTCGACAGTGGGGGACCGAGATCGTCGCTGGTGTAGCCGAGAAAGGCCGTTTCCCCCGACGGGGCGTACACGATCCTGCCGGTCGCGTCGATGACGCATCCGAGATCGCTGGACCGCGCGATCAATCTCGAGAAACGGACTCGGCGTTCCAACTGCTCGCGCGCCTCGACTTCGGCCGTGATGTCGTTCGCAACGACCGCGATGACGTCTCGATCGACCCTGACCACGTCCACGTTGCGCCACTCGGTCCGACCGCCGGGCTGAGCAACGCAGAGCTCCGCGTGCACGCGCTCGCCGGTCGACACCGCCCTTTCATAGAGGGGAACAACTGCGGTGTTGTCGACTGCGGCGTTGAGTTTCGAGAGTCGCGCGCCGACGACCTGGCCGCACAACGGCTCGAACGCCCTGCGTACGATCGCGTTTGCCTCGACGATCTCGAAATCGACGATCTCGTGATCTTGGCGGATGGCCTGTAGCACCAGGAAGCTTCCGTGCATCCCGTCCATGGCCAGGCGGTGGTGTGCGAGGGCGCGAGACGTCATGGCGGTGACGGATCCGGTCGAGCTCATCCCGTGCTTGCGCGCGTACATCGCCTTGTCGGCCCGGCTCAAGAGATCGTCGGGTGAGCAGCTTCCGTCGGGGTCGTCGACGACGCCGACGCTCGCAGAGATCGTGTTCGGCGCGACGATCGGCCACGGTTCCGCGAGGACGGTCCATACGCGCTCGGCGATCTCGCCCCCGTCCGCCGCGTCGCGCGACGCCGTCGCCAGGATGACGAACTCGTCGCCGCCGAACCGGGCGATCATGTCGCCGGCGCGCACGACGCGTCGAAGTCGTGCCGCGACCTCGACGAGCACGTCGTCGCCGACGTGGTGACCGAAGGAGTCGTTGATGTCCTTGAAGTTGTCGAGATCGACGAACGCGAGGATCGCGGGTTCGTGCGCCGCGCACGAACGCGCCAAAGCGTCGGTGAAGGCCGCCCGATTGGGTAGCTGCGTCAGCGAGTCGGTCGCGGCCTCGTGCGCGAGTCGCTGTCCGCGTTCGCGCACTTCCCGTTCGACGGCGTCGCGCGCCGCGAGGATTCCGCTCACGATCCACAGCACGACCGCGAGCAGGAGGAGCCCGGATCCCGCGATGACATGGGATCGGGCGGTGCTCACCACGGTCGGAGCGACACCTGCTCCGACGGCGACCTCCCCCGCGGTGACTCCGGCGATGCACCAGCCGAGCACGAGCCGCCAGTCGACGGTGCGGAGCTGGGCAAGTATCTGGACCGCGCAGAGCGCGTAGGCGATACCGAGGAGCGAGCCCCAGCCGGTCGCGTAGAGGATCACCGTCGTCGAGCTCGCGGCGACGAGGATGCGGACCTGTTCCCGGACGCGGGATTCGGGTCGGCGCCCGAACCAGGTCCGGACCGCGCCGTCGCATGCGATCGACGCCAGGATCATGATCATGAACACCCAGTACGGCGGTCCCGCGATGAGATCGTGCTCGCCGAGCCACCAGAAGGCGACGACTGCCGCCGTACCGAAGAGGTTCCCGCCGGCCACGACCGCCAGGAGCGCGGAACGAGACGCCGTGGACGGCGCGCTCTTCGCGTCCTCCTGCGTCGCGGTCGCCACGTCACACGTTCGTCACGGCGACGGGCCTGCTCCAGCCGGGCGCGTCCCCTATTTATGTCGAGTTTGTGACAACGCCCGGCGAAGCGGCGATCGCGCCGTGCTTCAGTCGATCAGCTCGTAGTCGTCGGGGTCGGGCGCGAGGGTGCGCTGCCAGTATTCGAGCAGCGTGAACGGCCAGTTCTGGGCGACATGGCCGTGCTCGTTCTTGTACCAGCTGTTCACGTCCGACCAGCCCCAGGCCATGAGGGCGTTCTCCGCGTCGACGCGCTCGTTGAACTCGTCGTGCACGTCCTTGCGCACGTCGAGGGCGCGATGCCCACCGTCGAGGAGGAGGCCGAGGCAGCCGAGGATGTAGCGCACACCGCACTCGGAGAAGTAGATGATGCTTCCGTTGATGACGATGTTCGTGTTCGGCCCGTAGAGGCAGAAGAGGTTCGGGAACCCGGGCACCGTCATGCCGAGGTAGGCGCGGGCGTCGCCGTCCCAATGCTCGTGAAGATCGACGCCGCCGCGGCCGGTGACCGTCATCGGGGTGAGGAATTTCGACGCCTGGAAGCCGGTTCCGTAGATGATCACGTCGACGTCGTGTGCGACGCCGTCGGCGGTGACGACGCCCTCCGGCGTGATCTCGCGGATGGTTTCGGTGATCAGCTCGACGTTCTCACGCTTCAAGGTGCGCGCCCACACGCCGTTGTCGCGCAGCAGGCGCTTCGCACCGGGCGGATAGCTCGGCACCACCTTCTCGTGGAGATCCGGGCGGTCGGCGAATTCGCCGTCGAGATAACCGCTCAGAAGCTGACGGAGGATGTCGTTGAAAAGGCCGACCGCGTGGACTTTCGGTTCCCAGTCGGGGTCGACGCGCACACCCGGCAGCACGCCGTCCCCCATCTTCCAGAAGATGTGGAAACGGTTCCATTCGCTGTACGAAGGGACGTGCGCGTACAGCCAGCGGAGGCCGGGCTCGACTGCGGCGTGATAGTCGTCGGTCGGTCCGAACCACGGCGGCGTGCGTTGGAAGACGAGCAATTCGCCGACGCGCGGCGCGATCTCGGGGATGAATTGCACCGCGCTCGCGCCGGTGCCGATCACCGCGACGCGCCTGCCGCGCAGATCGATGGAGTGATCCCAGCGCGCTGAATGAAAGCTCGGTCCTGCGAACGAATCGCGGCCTTCGATATCGGGGAAGAGCGGCCGGTTCAATTGCCCGACCGCGCTGATCACCGCGTCCGCGGCGACGGTCTCCTCGCGGCCGTCGCGATTGCGCACCTGCAGCGTCCAGCGTCGATCCGCCTCTGACCAGGTCGCGGAGCGGACTGCCGTTTCGAACCGGATGTTTTCGCGGATGCCGAACGCGTCGGCGCACCGGCGGAAGTAGTCGAGCAGCACGTCCTGCGTGGAGAAGTGCAGCGGCCAGTCGTGCCGCTGCGCGAACGAGTAGCTGTAGTTGTGGTTGGGATTGTCGACGCGGCATCCGGGATAGCTGTTCTCGAGCCAGGTTCCGCCGACGTCGTCGTTCTTCTCGAAGATCACGAAGGCAACGCCGGCCTGTTGCAGACGGTGCGCCGCCAAGAGGCCCGACATCCCGGCGCCGATGATGACCACCGCGAAGTCGACGTCGGGGGCGACGTCGGCCTTGCGCCAGTTGGGCGCGCGACGGTCAACGCCCCGGATCCCGAGCTCTTCCTCGAGGAGGGGCAGGTACGGAACCATGTCGGCTCCGCCGCCGACCGCGAACTCCATTATCCGGAGGAGCTCCGCCTCGGAGGGCGGCGGAGCGGGCCGACAGCCTCCGTCCCGGAACCGGATCAGCGTCTCGAGCGCCAGCTCGCGGGCCTCGGCGAGCTGGGCTTCGGTGAGGCCACCCTGAGGCATGCCCAGCAGGAGCGGATCCGGGCGCAGCCCGTCGCGCAGGAGGGAGAGGTCGCCGGTGAGGTAGGCGAGCGCGGGCAACAGCGGAGGGACTTCGGCATCCTGGAGGGCGGCTCGGATCGCCGCGTCGGACTCGACGATGGGCACGACCTCGCCGACGAACGGGCTGGACGTGAAGGGGCTCTCGCGCACCTGTCCATCTTGGCACCGACACCCCGCCGAGCGCCCTGGCCCGCCGCGGTGGTACAAGGTCTCATGGCGATAGCGACAACGAATCCGGCCACCGGCGAGATCGAGAAGACCTTCGAGGCGCTGTCCGACACCGAGGTCGACGAACGCATCGCTCGGGCCGCGGCGACGGCCGTCGAGTATCGCCGCACGAGCTTCGACGATCGAGCCCGGTGGATGAACGACGCCGCCGATGCGCTCGAGGCGTCGTGCGACGAGATCGCGCGGGTGATGACGACCGAGATGGGCAAGACGATCGTCGCCGCGCGCGCCGAGGTGCTGAAGTGCGCCAAAGGGTGTCGGTTCTATGCGCAACACGCGGCCTCGATGCTCGCCGACGAGCCGGCCGACGCCGCGGCGGTTGGCGCGACGCACGCGTACGTCCGTTACGAGCCACTTGGTCCCGTCCTCGCGGTGATGCCGTGGAACTTCCCGCTGTGGCAGGTCATCCGCTTCGCGGCGCCGGCGCTGATGGCGGGCAACGTCGGACTGCTCAAGCATGCCTCGAACGTCCCGCAGACCGCGCTGCTCATCGAGGACACGTTCCGAAGCGCCGGGTTCCCGGACGGCGCCTTTCAGACGCTGCTGATCGGGGCGTCGTCGGTCGAGCGGATCCTGCGCGACCCGCGGGTGCGCGCGGCAACCCTTACCGGCAGCACCCCGGCCGGTCGTTCGATCGGAAGGACCGCGGGCGAGGAGCTCAAGCCGGTCGTGCTCGAGCTCGGAGGCAGCGACCCGTTCGTGGTGATGCCGTCAGCCGACATCGAGAAGGCGGCCCAGACTGCAGTGACCGCGCGCGTGCAGAACAACGGGCAGAGCTGCATCGCGGCGAAGCGGTTCATCGTGCACGACGACGTTGCCGATGCGTTCGAGGAGCGGTTCGTGGCGCGAATGCAGGCGTTGCGCGTCGGCGACCCGATGGACGAGCAGACCGACATCGGGCCGCTGGCGAGCGAGCAGGGGCTGCTCGACGTCGAGTCCTTCATGGCCGACGCGGTCGAGCGCGGTGCGCGCGTGCTGTGCGGTGGGCGGCGGCTCGAGGGGCGGGGGTGGTTCTATCCGCCGACGGTCGTCACCGATCTCACACCCGAGATGCGCATGTATCACGAGGAGATCTTCGGGCCGGTCGCGCAGTTGTTCCGCGTTCGCGACGCGGACGCGGCGATAGGGCTCGCCAACGCGACCGTCTTCGGACTCGGATCCAACGTCTGGACGCGCGACGAAAGCGAGCAGGCGCGCTTCGTGCGGGCCCTCGATGCGGGAGCGGTGTTCGTCAACGGGATGACCACGTCCTATCCTGAGCTGCCGTTCGGTGGGGTGAAGGAGTCCGGGTTCGGCCGCGAGCTCTCGTCGCAGGGGATCCGGGCCTTTTGCAATGTCAAGACCGTCTGGGTCGGCTGATCGGGAATGAATTCGGCGCGGCGGGCGTCGAATTCTCAAATACGCTCGAGGTCGCCCCTCGAAGTTTGTGCCTCGAAGCTGTTATGGAGAAGCGCGCGTGCGATCAGAAGTGAACGATCCCGAGATTGCGTATCGCCGCCGCTGGCTGACTCTCGCGGTCTTGTGCATGAGCCTGATGGTGATCGGGCTCGACAACACGATCTTGAACGTCGCGTTGCCCACCCTTTCGCACGCGAAGAACCTCGGTGGGCTCGGCGCGTCGGGCAGCTCACTGCAGTGGATCGTCGACGCCTATACGTTGGTATTCGCCGGCCTTCTGCTCACGATGGGAAGCCTCGGTGACCGCTTCGGTCGTTACAAGTTCCTGACCTTCGGCCTGGTCGTCTTCGGTACCGGCTCGGTTCTGTCGGCCTTCGCCCCTTCGGCCGGTGTGCTCATCGCGACGCGGTCGTTGATGGGCATCGGCGGCGCGTGCATCATGCCGGGCACCCTCTCCATCCTCTCGAATGTGTTCCGGTCGCCGAGCGAACGCGCGCGCGCGATCGGTGTCTGGGCCGGGGTCTCTGCGCTCGGCGTAGGCATCGGCCCGGTGGCCGGCGGCGCGTTGCTGACCCACTTCTGGTGGGGTTCGGTGTTCCTCGTGAACGTGCCGATCGTGGTCACCGCGCTGGTCCTCGGCTACTTCTTCGTGCCCGACTCGTACGACAAGACCACTCCGCGCCTCGACCCGGTTGGAGCTGCGCTGTCGATCGTCAGCCTGGGCGCGCTGTTGTGGGCCATCATCGAGGCGCCGAGTCACGGCTGGACGTCGTCCGAGATCCTCACGGGATTCGGCGTCGGAGCCGCGCTCCTCGTCGGGTTCTTCGTGTGGGAGCTGAGATCGTCGAGCCCGATGCTCGACCTCCACTTCTTCCAGAACCCGCGCTTCTCGGCCGCCAGTGCCGCGATCATGCTGGTTTTCCTCGCGCTGTTCGGCACGATCTTCCTGCTCACGCAGTACCTCCAGTCGGTGCTCGGCTACTCCACGCTCAAGGCCGGCGCGATCCTCATCCCGCAGTCGGCCGCGCTCATGACCTTCGCGTTCCTCAGCCCGCGTTGGGTCGTGCGATTCGGGAACAAGGCGGTCGTCGCGTTCGGGTTGACGATGGTCGCTCTCTCGCTCGTCAGCTTCGTGACGCTCGATGTCGGGTCGAGCGCGTTGCACGTCATCCTCGTGTCCGTGCTCATGGGAATCGGCATGGGCAACGTCATGGCGCCTGCGACCGAATCGATCATGGGCTCGCTGCCCCGGGAGAAGGCGGGTGTCGGCTCCGCGATGAACGACACCACCCGCCAGGTCGGTGGCGCGGTGGGAGTCGCGGTGCTCGGCTCGGTCCTCTCGTCTCACTACGGTCCCGCCCTTTCGTCGGCGCTCGCGGGAAAGGTTCCCGCGTCGCTCGTCAGCGCGGCACGCGACTCGGTCGGCCGGGCGGTCGGTGTGGTCAACGACCCGGCCCACCCGGTGTCCGCGCGCATTCGGACGGAGGTCGTCACTGCCGCGCACCACAGCTTCATCGGAGGCCTCCATCTGGCGTCGCTGATCGCGGCGGCCATCGTGCTGATCGCGGTGGTCGGGGTCGTCGTCTGGCTGCCCGCACGCGCCGTCGACGAGCGCCCAGAGCACGCGACGCCGTCGCTCGAGCCGGAGCCCGTCGAAAGCGCCGCCGCGGCCGCGACGGTCGGCAATCTCGCAGTCGCCCTCGATCGCGAGTGACATCGCCTTGACCGAGACCGGCGCGATGACGGTCGACGAGAGAGAGTCGTTCCTCGCGGCCGTGCACGTCGGCGTGCTCGCCGTTGACGAGCCCGGACGCGGACCGCACGCGCTCCCGGTCTGGTATCTCTACGGCGGCGAGGTGCTCATCGGTATCGACGGCTCGTCGCGCAAGGCCGCGTTGTTGCGTGCTGCCGGTCGCGCCTCGCTCACGGTGCAAACCGAGACCGCGCCGTATCAGTACGTGAGTATCGAAGGCCCGGTGGTGCTCGAGCCGGCGATGCACGACGAGCTCGTGCTCGCGACCCGCTACCTGGGCGCGGAGGTGGGCGCGTGGTATGTGGAGCACAATCCGCGCCCGGTCAATGCACTCACCGTTCGCCTGCGCCCCGAACACTGGCGGACGTTTGATTTCGCCAAGCTCTTCTGACGCCCTTTACACAGGGTCCGTGACGAGTCGGTACAACCCTGCTTGAATGCCCGCGTGCGCATCCACTCGCGTCGCTCGGCGGCGTTGTGTCTCTCCGTGCTGCTCGTGGTGGCGATCGCCGACGCCGCGACCGCGGACGAGGTCAGCCCGATCAACCCGAACAACCGACCCACGCCTCTGGCCGGTGCCGTCAACGGCGTCGTGCCAATGTCGCGACTCGTGAACGTCGCGCCCAACTGCATCGCGGCGCGCGAAGCGGGCCCGAGTCTCGCGCGCATCTTCGCAATGGCGCGCGAGATCAACCTCGCGTTGGGCGCCGACCAGTGCTACCGACCGCTGTCGCAGCAGGTCGACTTCGCGAACGAGGCCGCGCAGCCGGGTAACAATCCCGCGTGCGTCGCATCGGTCTCCACCGTGCCGGGCGGCACGCCGGTTGGCCACTCGTATCACGGTTGGGGAAAGGCCGTCGACCTCATCGACGCCGGGCAATCGTTGACATTCGCGAGTCCGGGCTACGCGTACATGAAACAGATAGCAGGGTCGCACGGTTGGAACCATCCCGCGGTCGCCGAACCCGGCGGCAGCTCCTGTCCCGAGCCGTGGCATTGGGAGTGGGTCGGCGACGGCGGCAATCTCGGCGCGTCACCGCGCCGCGGCGACGCGGTCGCGTTGCTCCCGAGCGCCGACGACCGCGGCTACGCGACGGTCAACGGTCTCGGCGGGCTCGACCGGCACGGCGACTTCGTCGACCACGGCTCGGCCGCGTCGATCCC